>CAKQLR010000008.1 GCA_934254725.1 uncultured Clostridia bacterium
TACTTTTGTCATCTTTAAAAAATCGAGAATATAAGAGTTTTGTTTCTTTTCCAACTCCGCCAATACGATTGTCTGCCTTATAAGTATAGTCAGGAGTGATAATCACAATAACTTTGTTGCTTTTTATGATACCATCAACGATCATAGTATCCAATTCTCCATCACCGCGAATTGTATCACAAGTAGCCTCAAAACCATACTTTGAACGCAAATCGTTTGTTAGGTGTGCCACCCATTTTTTATGTTCTTCATTATCCCACGAATACGAAACAAATATTTTTTTAGCCATTATTTTATTCCTTAGTCATCAAACGTAATTCCTTTACTTTCACAAAAGGCGTAAAATTTGCCTTGAGAAACGATTTGCGGTTCGCGATTGTCCTTTTCCCAACGACAGATTGTTGCATAAGATACGCCGAGTTCTTTCGCCAATGCCTCCTGCGTTAAAAGAAGTTTCATTCTTGCATATTTTACTTTTTCGGAGAATTTCATAGTACACCTCATTGTTCGTCTGCGCCGTCGGATAGTTTGGGCGTCTCTTCCGCCAAAACTTTCATTTGACGGATCGCCGCTTTATTCAATTCAATAAGCCGTTCCGGCTGACTTAATCCGCGTTCAATTAGGTAAGCATTTAGGTTTTCAAGATTAGAAAGACATACAAGTTGCGATACTTCGGCGTAATCGCGAATATTACCTTTTTTATCAGGGTTTTTATCTCTCCATTCACGCGCGGTCATACCGAATAAGGCAACGTTCAGAACATCGGCTTCGTTTGCATAAACGAAAGACGCTTGCTCTTTTGAAATTTCAAGCGGAATAATGATATTATACTTAATGGCGTCTGTATGGATACGGTAGTTTATCTTCGCCAGTTCGCGTTTCACCGTCCAGCCAAGTTGCTTTTGCTCGTCCGCTTTGAGTCTCTGGAATTCTTTGATAATATATAAATTGATTTCGGGCGAAATCCAAGATGCAAATTGTAAGGCAATATCTTTGTGCGCATAAGTGCCTGCATTGTATTTGCCTGCTTTTGAAATGATACCGATAGCATTTACGCCATCTATCCATTTTTTAGGGGATAACGTAAAATAATTGTGTCCGGCTTCATTTTTAAACTGGTCGAATTCGACCACGTTAAAATTCGGATTATTCAATTTTTCCCACAAACCAATAAACTCTATCGTATCCTTGCGCCTCAACCAATTTTTAACGACGTCGGCGGGGGCTTCGGGATTTTTATATCGCGCAATATCGGTTAAAGAGAAATAATCGTTTTTATTGATATGTATTTCCTGATCCAATACGGTAATTTCTTTGTTTTTCATTCGTTTGCGACCTTTTGATAATTTTTATTTTATTATAACATATTTTGACAACAAAATCAAGCACAAAGTATGTGTGAGCATAGTGATTCTTCTAAAAATAAATAAAGAGCCCACTTTCGGACTCTTTACATTACGAACTCGCTGTTTCTATTTTTAATTTTTAGTTTTCCCCAAGATTAAATATCTTATAGAATTTGCAAAAATTTTCTTATTCTGCAGAAATAGTCGCGCTTGTAGAACCTATAAAGATAACGAGTGCCGAAATGTTGCAAGGCATTTCCGCGGACATTATTTCTTCGCCGCTCTGCGTGACGGTGAGCGTTTGCCCTTTGGATAAATTCATTGTAGTTTTCTTGGCAACCGACGAAAAGTTTTTACAATTAGTCGCTTCGTTGCCCATTCCGTTGGCGGGGCAAACCGCAAGCACGTATCCGCCCTCGTAAGAGTACCCGTTTTCGGTATCTATCGACGAATCGCCGCCGGAAGTGCTTATTATTGTTATTTCGCCGCCGACAAAAAGAATGCCGCTGTACTGCGTACGGCTGTTGGAATCTACACCGTCGCCGCCCGCATAAATATACACTTTGCCGCTTTCAAACGTGATGCCCGTTCCCGAAGTGGTCGTTGCGTTGATACCGTCGTCCGATGAAACGATAGACATATCACCGCCGTTTATTACTACAAAAACGCCCTCTAAGCCTTCATAACTGCCCGAAATGTCGATGCTTCCGCCCGAAACGGTAAGCGTTCCGTCCGCATGAACCGCGTCGTCTTTGGAGAACAGTGACAGCGTTCCTCCCAAAATAGTAACGTTGCCCGTCGAAGTTTCTTCGTTTTCGAGCGTTTCCCCTCCGTTTGCGTGAATGGCGTCGTCGTAAGCGTTAACAGTAAGCGTTCCGCCGGAAATCAAGACTTCGTTATCCGCTTTCACGCCCTTTGTGGAATAGTCCCCTTTTTCGCTGTTTCCGTCGGACATCCCGCCCATACCGCCGGGATTGTCCATTCCGCCCGGGTTCCACATGTCGCCGGAATTTTTAGAGTAATTCACCCAGTTATACGAGAACGACCCGCCGCGGGATTCGAGCGCGAAAGTGTCGTAGGAAGAATTCCAACTCATAGTGTCCGTCTTTACAACGTACTCGGTTTCCTGCCCCTGCGACTGAGAGGAAGAATACATGAATAACTGAAACGTATCATAGCCTGCGGGTTGCTCTACCGAATAATAGTAGTAAGTAGATCTGCCGGCGTTTACGGCTTCCTTGTATTCTGCGTTTACCCATTTGTAACCGTCGTCGTTATAATATTTGACCGAATATTTATAGCTGTTCGACGTAAAACGAATATACCTCGAACTTCCCGTTTGTTCTACGTCCTCGGAATACGGGGAGTATCTGTCGGTGTATATGTTAAGCACGGGGTCGCCCGATATTTCCACGTTATAAGCGGCGTCTATACCGTCGCACGCGGCGTAAATATTCAGCGTTCCGCCGCTTACCGAAACGGTTCCCCTCTGGTTGCCTTTTGAAGAAACGTCGGTATTCTTCGTCTTTATCCCATCGCCGGATTTCGCAATAAGGGTGAGCACGCCGCCTGATACGGTTACGCTGTCGTTGCCCTTCAGCGCGTTATCCTCGCACGTTACCGACAAGGTGAGATTTTTTACTTTAAGGTCGTCCTTTGTGTGAACGCCGTTGTTGTTTGCGAAAATCACAATCAATTCGCCTTTACCGCCGAGTTCGAGATCGCACTTAGCATAAATAGCGGAAGAATACGTGGTTTCGTCGTCCTCGGAAACGGCTTCGCGGGTGTCGTAAACGTAATTTTTCGTGCCTTTTTTAGCCGTAATTGTTACTTTGTCGCCCGAAGTTACGGTTAAAGGAACCTGCGCGTCGCTGTATATTGTAACGCCGCATAATTCCAGCTCGAATTTATAATCGTCGCCCGCGTCTATTACTATTCCGCCGTTGAACTCGCCCGATACCGAACACACCGTATTCGCCTGAAGCCCGGAAAAAGTCAACGTTTGCCCGTCCACGCTCCAACAATTATCCGTACCTTCAACGAAAGAAACGGTCAGGGTATTTGCTCCGTCGGGCAGGTCGTCGGGAATATCCGTCTTTTCGCTGTCGGTCTTTTCGCCCGTTTCGCCTTCGGTGCAGCTGCTGCTCTGCGACTGATCCGGCGGGGTCGGCATATCCCCCGTATTTCCGTTACCGGGATTCGAGTTACATGCCGTAAACGTTAAAGAAAGAATGAAAACCAACAATAGAACAACTATTTTTTTCATAATAAACTCCTTTTAAATTTATTATTTTATAATTCTTTTTCGGTATTATCCGTGCGGGAACAGGTAATTTCAAGGTTTCCGTTCCGCACGCGTATTGCGTCGAGCATAGCCTTTTCGCACTCCGCGTTTTTAAGCGTCACGAGGTACGATAGCCTGAACATACTGCCCATATTTATTGTTTTTACCTTTTCAAGCGAGGACGAAACGGTATATTCAGAAAATATATCATCAAAAACCGTCGTGTAATCGAGCGTTTCGGGAATGGTTATGTTTATTCTCTTTTCCATTGCCTTCACTGCGTTCGCCTTTTTTGTGATTTTTTCTGACGCGAAAAGCAGTACGCCGGACGCAAGCAAGAATATCGCACCGTAAGCAAGGTAACCGCTTCCGAAGGCAAGCCCCGCCGCCATGGATATAAAAATTACGGCTATTTCACGCGCCGAGCCAGGCGCAGACCTGAACCTTACGAGCCCGAAAGCACCTGCTATCGCAACGCCCGCGCCGAGGTTCCCGTTCACAATGGCGATAACCGCGGCAACCGTCATCGGGAGGAACGATACGCAAACGAGGAAGCTTGCGGACGAAGCGGATTTATAGCACGCCAGAAACGCGAAGATTACGCCGCACGCAAGGGCAACGCCTAAAGCGATGAAGAAACCCGCAGCATTGACTGTTCCGTCTGCGAAAATTGATTCAAACATAAGACAGTACTCCTTTTTCTTCCAAATTCAAGACTGTACGCGGTGCCGTATTTGGAGAAAGACGTTTTGCGTATTTGCTCTTTATCGAGCAGGGCGCACAGCCACAGCGGCAATGCCGTACCCGTTTTAAGTTCCATTAAAACGACGTCTCCGGGTACCAGCGGTTTACCCGCCAGAGAGGTATGAAAATTAAGTTTCTCTTTTCTATACCTCATATTTTTATCAAAGGTCACCCGCAAATCGCTGTTTTTATCCAGAAACGCTTCCCTGTCGTAAAGGATCAGCGTTTTGGGTTGCAGGTCACCGTAAAACCTGAAAAAATATTCAAGCTCTTTACCGACCTGGGTCGTCGGTTTCGTTCCGTCAAACAGACTCATCGCCTCGCTTTCTTTGCACGAAACGCGCCTTTTATACACCACTCCGTCGTATTTTCTCTTCATTTCGACGAAAATATCCTTGTCGTTTTCGTTCAGATTGTAACAGCGAAAGCGGAGCTTTTCTTTATAAACAGGCTTTTCTATGGACTCACGGATAAGGCGGTCGTCCGAAGTGTCGAGATAAAGACTTTGCACGGTGTTTTCGCCGAATTCGTCAGGGATAAGCCTTTTTAAAACTTCGTCCTTCACCGCGCGGTATTGGCGGGGAGTAAGCATATATTTCAGTTCGTAACGTTTAAAAAAGTAACCGCTCATACCCTGTTGCCTCCTTTTTTTCTTAATAATAACCGCCGAAATTAAAATGAACTTAAAAATATAAAAAAGTCGGCAGAAAATTTTCTGCCGACAGTAAGACGTCTTTTTTATTATTTCGCCCGCGTTATATCTAAGGCTTTATTTTAAAGGCAAAGTCGCGGTAATGCAAAAATCATTGCCCGTTTTCGTTTCGGCTTTAATAGTGCCGCCGTGCGCTTCGACTATCGCTTTAGCTATGGAAAGCCCCATGCCGTGCCCGCCCGTCTCGGAATTTCTCGAGCCGTCCGTACGATAAAAACGCTCGAAAACGTGCGATATATCGGACTTATTCACTTTTGTCTCCGTCGTATTGAAAACGGATAAAACCGCAGCCTTTTTATTTGAGGTCAGCTCGATATCTACTTTTCCTCCGCGGTTTGCGTACTTGATTGCGTTTTCCGCAAGTATCGAAGTAAGCTGCCGCACGGCGTCGGGAGAGCCGCAAACAGAAACATCCGGCTTAATTTTTACGGTAAAGGTAAGGTCTTTGCCCGCGGACAACGCACGGAACGAAGCCGCCGCCTCGGACACGGTATCCGAAAGAGGCATTTCTATTTTGCTTATTTTATGCTCCGCCTCTTCCATTTTTGAAAGATACACGAGGTTGTTCGTAAGCTTGCTAAGCCTATCCGTCTGCGTGCGGATTTCGTTCAGCTCCTCGCTTTGATTATCGTCACTTTCGATTAAATCGAGGTTGGCACTGATAATCGTAAGCGGGGTTTTCATTTCGTGACCGGCGTCTGAAATAAAGCGTTTCTGCTTCTCGTAACTTTCGGCAATCGGTTTGACTATCTTGCCCGAAAACAAAAGGAAAACAACCACCGTGATTACGCAGCCGCCTAACCCAACGCACACGCTCGTCCATAAAAACGCCCTGAACGCGTCCGTTTTGCGCCCGCAATCGAGAAAGAGAATGGTCGTCCCCTGTTCGGTTGACCTCTTTTCATAGCGGAATTGATTTATAAACCCCTTTTCGCTGCCGCCGTCAAGCGCCTTTTTTATATAGGCGTCCGCAGTGGTCGCGTCTACCGTCAGAATTCTGGAAAAATCCGTTTTGATTACTTCTCCGTCAGCGTTTACGGTTACGGTGAAAAAACGGGATTCGTAAGGGACTTCGGGAGATATTCCGTGCGGTCCGTCCGGCTGTCCGCTCGGTTTTACGTCAGACTGTGCGGGTTTGTCGTTCCCGTCGGGAGGGCTATCAGGTTCTTTATCCGGGAAAAATTCGCTCGTGCGGAAAAGCACGTCTATCGTGGAGTCTACGTCTTTTACGACGATAGAATAATTTATTACGTTCATAATGCCAACGAGCAAGGTCATCAGCGCGAGCATCGAAACCGCCGCAAGCACGGTAAATTTTCGTTTAAGTTTATTTATCATTCCCGTCACCGCCAATTTGCAGATAATACCCGGCATTGCGGGAAGCTTTTATCTGAACGTCCGCATTTATAGACGAAAGCTTTTTACGAAGATACGAAATATATACCCAAACAACGTTTATTTCGGCTTCGCTGTCGTATCCCCAAATTTTTTCCATTATCTGCTCGGTAGACAATACCCTTTTCGGGTTTGCCATAAAGTATTCGAGAAGTTGAAATTCTTTATTCGTAAGCCTGTAACCGCCCGACGGCGAAGATAATTCAAACGTCGTCCTGTCGAGGGTTATATTGCCAAGCGTCATTTTGTTATCCGTTTCCGCCTTTCCGCGGGTTAATGCCCTTATCCTCGCGAGAAGCTCTCTCGTGTCAAAAGGCTTGGGAAGATAATCGTTCGCCCCGCAATCGAGCCCTAACACCCTGTCCTCTATCTCGGATTTCGCCGTAAGCATAAGAACGGGTATTTGATTACCCGCCGCCCGTATTTTTTTCAAGGCGGTCAATCCGTCCATCTTTGGCATCATTATGTCGAGAACCACGACGTCGTAATTTCCCGAGCCGACATACTCTACGGCTTCTTCCCCGTCGTAAACCGCGTCCACGGAATAATTGTTCTTTTCAAATATCTTAACAATGGCTTTTGAAAGCGCTTTCTCGTCCTCCGCAAGCAAAACACGCATAACGAACTTCTCCTTTTTGCCTCTACGTTACCACAGATTCCTTAACTGAAGTTAAAAAATTCGTTTTTTCTCTCCGACGGTGCGTTTACGTCGCCGAATTATACAAATACATCGTTCTAATATTAACATATTTATTTAAACTTGTCCATAAATAACAGAAATTTTATTTGGTTTTTCAATATTTTGGCAGTGATTATATATGAATTTCAAGGCAGTAAAATTTCATAGCAAGAAAAAACCGCCCCGCAATAATGTTAGCGGAGCGGCTATATATAAAGTCTTATACGACGGAATCTTTAATTGTGGTTTTGCCGTTTTCTACGGTGATGTCAACGTACTTTCCGCAAAGGAAAATTCTATTCATTTCAACCTTTTTCATTCCGTTCGGAAGGTGCGGATTTACCGAAAAGCCGCATTTATCGAAGCTTATATCCAACAGTCCGTCGGTTATCGTTCTTGCCATAAGCGCGCTTTCAGCCGACAAATGCCTCATGTTGAATTCGGGGTAGGCTTCCACAACGTACGGCACGCGCTCGCCCAGAAGCCTTATTTCGGACATTTCTCTAAGCTTAGAATAGGCGCGTTCTTTGTCGTCCATTCTGAACAGCGCGGCTATGTAATACAGCGCGCTTCTGTCCCAGAGAATTTCCTCGTTTTCGGAAGATCTGCACCCGCCTTTACACCAGAGTTTATCGTCGATTGCGTCCGCGGAGCCTTTCCACCTTTCGGTTATGCCCATGTACGCAGGTAAAGTATTCCAGGCGCGTATCTCGTCGCATCCTTTATTGTAATGGTAGGTTTCGTAGCCGGATACCGTTCCGCCGAAGTAGTTTTCCACACCTTTTCTTATGCGCTTTTGCAATTCGCGGTAATGCTTCGCTTTTTCGTCTTCGCCCATTCTTTCAAGCAACACCGCATAGCACCCGAACGCCCCGTAAGCAAGCGACGATGTTGACAGATTGATACCCGAAGACAAACGGTTTTCAAGCTCGTCCGTATCGGAAAATACCACGTCGTCGGCGGTTATCTGCCTTTCGGTGAATTCGGCAAACCACTCAAACATACGCTTTTCGCGCTCGTCGGGCAAAATTCCGCGTTCGAGAAATAACCTGCTGTTCCCGAAAAGCCACATGGAAGAATCCCCTCTGTCGCCTTTTGCGTTCCAGAAGTCCGTCCCTTCCGAAAAGATACTGCACGGCACCGGCTCGAACTCGTCGTTCATATACGGCTCAAACCAAAGCATTGCGTTCCTTGCGGCTTCAAGTAAAATTTTATCACCCGTAAACCCGAACCACGGCGTAGAATACTCGCTCTGGTCGTTGCACCATATCGCGGCATAATAATTCGTTCCGCCGGGGGAATTCACGCGCCCTTTTCTTGTACGGTAAATGCTTTCGCCTACCCTTATCTTGGCAAACGCGAACATGGTGTCTATCACGTCGTCGCCCGTCGTCAGGTCGCACTCAGAAAGAAGCTCGTTAACCCTTGCGACTCTTTTTTCAAACGGATTTTCTTCGGAAGGAATCGGCTGATTGTAAAACCTTGCGGAATACGCAAAAAGCAGCGTAATACTTTCACCCGAAGATAAAGTCTTGCACGTTTCGCCCTCGGCAAATTCACGGCATACCCTCTCGGTGTAAGCGCGCCCTTCGCAGGCAAAGAGGGTATCCACTTTTTTATATCTTGAGGAACTGACGCGCACACCGTCCTTTTTTGCTTTAACTTCTATCATTTCGTAAAAGATTTTTTCCGTCAGAGAAGGAAAAAATCTGTGAACGATCTCGCATTCGTCCGTCTCGGTAAAAACGGATAAAACCCCGTTTATCTCAGCTTTTACGAACTTTTCCTCCCCGAAAAACGTTGCCGCGAAATCGTTATCGACAGCACGATAAGAGGACTGCGTAACGTCGGGATGAGTTCGTATCATAGGATAAAAAATCTCCCTGCCGAAAGAAACGTTGTTGTTCTCGTCCGCTTTATATGTAATTACGGCGGAAACCTGCTCTCCGCTCATTTCGATGTCATCCTTATGATTTAAAAAATCATAGCTTACGATTTTTCTCTTTGTTTCGGCTATCTGCCATCTCATAAAAGTACCCCGTTTTTCAGCCTGCGGATTTTTTTCCGAACACCGCCCCGGCCGATCGATTTCAATTTTTGCATATTTAAGTTTAACACGATTTATCATATTTGTAAATACGGATTTCTCGCGCCAAGCCCGTTTTTACCCGTTTTTCCGTTCATTTTTACAAAACTTGTAATTACATTTATAACAGCAAACTCCTGAAATAAAAACAAATTTTTTAATAAAACATAAAAGACGACCAACCGCTAAACGGCAAGTCGTCTTTTTCAATCTGTTAAACCGAGCAAATAATCAGCCGATACCTGAAAAACCACACAAAGTTTTCTGATCATTTCAATCGAAGGTTGACTTCTCCCTTTTTCCCATGAAAAAATACTGTCATCGGTCGTTTGCAGCAAATTCGCTAATTGCTTTTGGGTCATTCCGCCCTCTAAGCGCAATTCTTTAAGTCTTGTTTCAAATATATCCATATTTATATTTTACCGTAAAAATTACGGTTATACTTTTTGTAACGATAAAAAAACAAAGGAGAAATTTAGGGATTCCATTCCTTATCACTAACTACCGGAAAGGCGTCTTTTTAGCCCTTTTCCGTGAGCGCTCGGGCGCAATGCGCCCGGCACAGCAACCCTCACGCTCACAAAAAATAATCTAAAAATACGCTCTTTGCGGCGCTACGCGTTTTTGCGGATAAGAAATCGCCGCTTGGCGGTACGTTTTTTGCAAGGCAAACGACCGAAATCGTGCTAAACGCACTATGAGGAAGTTTAACAAAGCAAAAACCGATTTATTCCCGCAAAAATAATTAGTGATGAAGAATGAAATCCCTATGAAAAAATATTTATCTTTTATCGTAGCAACCTTATTACTCGTATGCTGTTTTGCATCGTGCGATAAAAAACCGAACAATGAAACAGCCACCGATGGAACAACCACTGAAGCAACAACCACAGAAGAAACGACCGCCGAAGAATTTTACACAAGCGTTGTTAAATCTCAAAAACTGCTCGATATTTACGCCGATGATATTTACATCAATTGGTATGACGCAATTTATAATAATAAATTCGGCGGTAGTATCGATTGGGCTATTGCGAGAGCCTATTCCGACAATGAAGAAAATATCAAAATCCTGGAAGAAAATGATGCAGTTATAAAAACTCAATACAAAATTGCGCACGACGGAAAATTTTCGGATAATGTAAAAGCCGTTATGTCGGCTTACAGCGATTACTATGAATTCGTAGTAAACGTTAGCGGCTCATTTAACTCTTGCAGCGCGGAAAAAGAAACTAAAAAGAAAGCTTTGGCTTCCGAATTGAAAAAACTACAACTCGAACTATAGAACTTTACTGAAAATTCTATAAAAAGCACAAAACTCCCTTATTGCATCGCTTCGTTTTATAAGGGAGTTTGTTTTTTTTATTCTCCGCGAAAGCAATAAAACTTTGTAATAAAACAGCGTAATGCCGCGGAATGTATTGTTTCCGATAGTTATCGCCGATAAATTCTTTTACTTTTTTCGTAAATTGTTATATAATGTCTGAAAGGACAGGTTTATTATGCAGATGAACGAAAAAAAAACAGATAAAAAGTTGCTGCCCGGGGATTCGGGACTGATATTCTCCCTCGCGGTGGTGGCACTGGTGGCGGCGTCGCTTGTATTTTCCGCAGTGCTCGGCGCGCTTGCTGCGGGAAGCGGCATGAGTTATGCGGAATACATTGAGAGCGTGAAGAACTCCTACCTATACTATTTGTTTAATTACCTTACAACTTCTGTTGCGCTGTTAGCCGCAATTTTAGTCTTTTCTGCTGTCAAAAAAATAAAGCCCTTTTCTTGCGCGGGATACGTAAAGCCGCAATGGAAATATATAATTTTAGCTGTTATGCTTGCATTCGGGCTTCTGTTTACTTTCGGGGAA
This sequence comes from uncultured Clostridia bacterium, assembly GCA_934254725.1. GTDB lineage: Bacteria > Bacillota > Clostridia > Christensenellales > Borkfalkiaceae > RGIG3732. The sequence goes on from CAKQLR010000008.1 coordinate 11,109, forward strand.
TTAAACGAATTATTCCTTAGTTTTCTTGAAAAATTCGGTTTCTCAAAACCCGATATGCAGTTGCCTAACAGCGAATGGTGGCAATACCTCGGCTGGATTGTAATTGTAGCGATTCTGCCGGCGATTATGGAAGAAACGATTTTCCGCGGATACGTAAAGTGCGGGTTCGAACAGACTTCTACGGTGTTCTCGGTGCTTATGGGCGGGTTCATGTTCTGCATTTTTCACCAGAACACACAGCAAACGCCCTATCAATTCCTGTGCGGAGTGATATTTGCGCTTATCGCGGTGAAAAGCGGTTCGATAATCCCGTCAGTGATAATGCACTTCTTGAATAACGCGCTTACGCTCACATTAAATTTTGCGTTCGGAGAAACTATTCCGTCCGCCCTGTACTATACCCTGGTTGCCGTCGGCGGCGTGTGCTTTGCAGTCGCTTTGGTTTACCTTTTGTTCTTCGATAAGAAAAAACAAACAGGCCAAAACAAAGAAAAACTGACACCCGTTTCGTCCGCTAAAAAAAGCAATACACCCGTAAAACAAAGCTTATCGCAGTTTTTCTTGTATTCGCTTGTGGGTTTTGCGGTGTGCATAGTCACCTGGATAGCCGATTTTATAACGCATATAGGATAGTGGTATGATTAAAATTAAAATCGTTTGCGTAGGCAAAATAAAAGAAAAATACTTCCGCGACGCGGTGGACGAATACAAGAAACGCCTTTCCCGCTTTGCGGAAGTAACCGAAAGAGAAGTTAAGGAAGAAAATATTTCTTCGGGCGGCGACGCGGAAACGGAAAAAATCGTTTCACTCGAGGGTTCGAATATAGAAAAAGAGCTGAAAGGCTACGTCATATGCCTTGCCATCGAGGGAAAAAAGCTTTCCTCCGAGAAGCTCGCGGACAAAATTACGTCTTTAAAGGACGCGGGCGAGGGCGAAATTTGCTTTGTGATAGGCGGATCCTACGGGATTTCGGACAAAGTAAAAAAACAGGCGGACGAACTTATTTCTTTCTCCGATATGACCTTTCCTCATACCCTTGTAAGGGTTATGCTGTTTGAACAAATTTACCGCGCTTTTATGATTTCCTCCGGCGGAAAATATCATAAATAGCCTTTTTCACGCAATATCACTATATTTTCTCCCCGCGGGCGTTGTATAACCCTGCGGATTTTTTATACAAATTTTCGGCTATTTTAAGCGCGCCGTCCGCAAAAATCCCCCTTGAAAAAGCTTTGTGCGTTACAGAAACTTCCTCTTCTCCGTTTGAAAAAACAATGGTATGTATTCCTTTTACGTCCCCCTCTCTTATCGAAGTGATTTTCCCTTCGCCGAGCAAAAGGGCGTTGAGCGCAATTGCCGTGCCCGAAGGCGCATCCTTTTTGTTTTTATTGTGAATTTCCGTAATTGTAATAGGGTAGTCCTTTAACGCGAAGTGCAGCGCGGGCAAAATTTCCTTTATCGCGGCAATCCCGCGGGAAGCGTTCTCCGTCACGCACACGGGGATAATCAAAGAAGCTTTTTCTATTTCCTTCTTATCATCTTCGTCGTAACCCGTCGTTGCGAAAACCGCAAATACTTTATGCTTTTTTGCAAACGCCAGAATATCGCCGAGCGCGGACGGAGAAGAAAAATCTATTATCCCGTCGCAGGTTTTCCCCGCGCTTTCCGCCTCTGCAAAACTTTTATATACGGGTATATCGCCGTTGCTTACGCCTTTACCGTCCACCCCGAAAACTATTTTAAAATTTTTATTTTTTTCTGCCGAGGATATAAGCTCTCCGCCTGTTTTTCCGTATATTCCGCTGACGGCTATCTGTATCATATAAGCTCCTTTTTAAAAAACAAATTATTAACTTTTGCGGCGTTTTTACGCGATATAGGGCACATAGGCAATCTCAGTTCGTTTTCGCAAAGCCCTGATAAACTCATGTAATATTTTATTGCGGCAGGGTTTGTTTCGCAGTAAAGAAGTTTTACGGTTCCCCTTTCCTCGGCGAACAGTTCCTTTAAACTCGCATTTTTGTTTTCTCTTTGCAGGCGGATAAGTTCGGAAAAAAGTTTCGGCACAGCGTTTGCCGCCGCGCTTATTATCCCCGTTGCCCCCATAACAAGCTCCTCGTCCGCAAGAAGGTCGTTTCCGCAATACAAATCGAAATTATTAAGCTCGGTTTTAAGATTTTTGAACTTGCATATATCGTCGGAAGCAAGCTTTATCCCTGTTATGTTTTTCAGTTTGGAAAGCTTTTTTACAAGTTCGATGGAAAGCTCCGTTCCGCATCTTTTGGGCACGTCATATAGCAGAACGGGAATGTTTACCGAGTGCGAAATCTTAAGATAATGTGCGAAAAGCCCCACTTCCTGAGGTCTGTTGTAATACGGCGTAACGGAAAGAATGCCGTCCGCGCCGAGCCTTTCGTACTCCTTTGAAAGTTCCGTGGCGACTGCGGTACAGTTACTGCCCGCGCCCGCAAAAACCTTTTTGCCACAGCTGTGTTTAAGCAAAAAACACAAAATTTCCTTTTTCTCTTTTTCGGTAAGCGTGGGCGTTTCGGCGGTAGTGCCGAGAGCAACGAATGCGTCCGCGCCGCCTTGCAGCAGATAATCCGTTATTTTTTCAAGAGAGTAAAAATCCACCGCTCCGTTTTTAAAGGGGGTGATAAGCGGAACTATAAGCCCCGAAAAACATTTATTCAACAAAGCGCCTCCTTTTATATTAAGTTTTCTATATGTTATGCGGAAAAATAAAAAAAGTTGCACAATAATAACCTCTTCCCTTGTGCTCCGCATAAAAAGAATTTTGCCATAAAAATAAAAAAATGCCGTCAGCCGCTTCTTTTTGATTGAGTAATTTTGTTTTTTATAGTATTATATATAAGAATCTATTATTATGCGGAATTATACGGAACGAATAAAAACGTGTGATGCGCTTTAAAATGGGCAGGAGCTATACTCCCGCGCCCGAAAAGGAGAAAAATGGCTAAGAAAAAAGGCTTTATGGCAAGGCTTATCGAAGGTCCGGAGAGGTCTGAAAATTACGCAAGATCTACCCTTCCTTCAAACCGTTGGCAACTCGGTTGGGATATTTTCAAAACGAATTTCACCAAACTTGTGCTTATAAATTTACTGCTTGCGCTGTTCTGCATACCGCTCGGGATTATATGGTTTATCCACTCGGCGGATACGACAATGCTTTCCCAGCAGGTTCCATTCGGAAGCTTTATGTCCTACCCCTTCGTAGGGTCTATGAACGGAATGCAGGAGTATGTGGAAGTTCAGGCAAATATGCACTCGCTTATGTTTCTGCCTATAGCCGCAATAATACTTGCGGTGGGCTTATCAGGCGTACTGTACATTTTGAGAAATATGGTATGGACGGAAGGCGTTTTCGTAGGCAGCGACTTCTGGAGAGGCATAAAGAAAAACTTCGTGGTTGTATGCCTTACGCTGTTCGCTTATTCTATATTCCTTTTCCTCGGAATAGTCTCGTACGGACTTTCCGGCTATCTTGCCGCGACAGGCAACGCGAACGCCGTGCTTATGACGATAACCCGCATTATCACGATAATCGCGCTAGCGCTTCTTACGATGATGTGCTTCCATATGCTTACGATGTCCGTAACGTATGAGCTGGGCTTCTTCAAGCTTGTGAGAAACGCGTTTATTCTTACTATTTCCCTTTTGCCATCCAACATTTTCTTCCTCGCGTTCACACTTGTCAGCGGGCTGCTTATTATGATTCTCCCCTCCATCGGGATTATCGTTTTACTTATCATCGGTCTTTCTGGCGGGTTGCTCGTATGGACGGTTTACAGCCACTGGATTTACGATAAATTCATAAACGAAAAAGTTCCCGGAGCAAAGAGAAACAGGGGTATTTACAGCAAACCCGGCGCTACCTCGTTCGGCGACGACCTTCAGGATTACGGTGAAAGCACATTCGACACCGTATACCTCAACAAGCGCCCCATAAAGCCGATTACCGACTACGACGTGGAAATTATGGAACTGCCCGAGTCTTTCAGCCGTGAAGACCTTAAGAAGCTCGAAGAAAGCAAAGAGGCTATGAGAAGGGACAGCGACCGCTACGTTGAGGACGTTCTTTCGGGAAAAATCAAGCAGGAACCCGACCTGAGCGAGTTTAAACCCTCGGACGACGAAGATAAATCGGACGAAACCGACGACGCGGCAACCGAGAGCGAAAACGAAGAAAACTTAAAAAATGAATAATCCCATGAACGCATACGGGGCAATCGCCTCGCTATACGAATATTTGATGGACGTAAATTACGATGAGTGGGCGGATTACATTCGCTCACTTATTTCTCCTTATTTAAAGGGCAACGTCGGGGTGGACGCAGGTTGCGGAAGCGGCGCGTTCACAAGGCGGTTTAAAAAGGCGGGGTTGAACGTTACAGGTATGGACATCTCCCCCGAAATGCTTTCGGTTGCAGAACGGAAAGCAAAGGACGAAGGGCTTAACATTCTGTACGTCCTCGGCGATATGAGAAAGATGAAGCTTAGTTCCAAGGTGCATTTCATAACCGCGATAACCGACTGCATGAACTACGTAAAAAAAGAAGACGTAGAAAAAACGTTTAGGCATTTCGCTTCCTGCCTTGTTAAAGGGGGCGTGCTGGCATTCGATATTTCCACCGAGTACAAACTTAAAAACGTTATCGGCAACAATATGTTCGGCGAGGACGGCGACGACTTCTCCTATTTGTGGTTCAACACGCAGACGCCCGAAGGCGTTGAAATGGAAATTTCCGCGTTTATCCGCGAAAAAGGGGATTTCTTCATCAAAAAAGAAGAGCGTCACTTCCAATATTTTCACACCGAAAACGAGCTTAAAACAGCACTTGACAAAGCGGGCTTCGATTTAATAAAGACTGAGGGACATCTTGGAGAAAAGGTGACCGAAACAACCGAAAGGCTGAACTTTTTAGCGGTAAAGCGCTGAGTTCGCACGTACGTTTTTCCCCTATGTTCTCTCTGCTTTCAGAATAACAAAAAGGTATAAGTATGGGAAAAGTTCTTAAAACTTTAATATACGACGGAGAGGTTTCCCTCTCCATTCTCGATACTACAGACATCGTACAAAAGGCGATCGAACTTCACAAGCTGTCCCCTCTTTCGGCGGCGGCTCTCGGGCGGTCGCTTACCGCATGCACGTTTATGGCTACCACCCTCAAAAACGACGGAGACAAGCTTTCGGTTACGATAAAGGGCGACGGCGTAGGCGGCAGCATAGTGGTCTGCGGAAACAGCAAGCTTGAAATGCGCGGCATGATAGACAACCCGAACGCAAACCTTCCGTTAAAAAGCAACGGCAAACTGGACGTTGCGGGTTGCGTAGGAACAAACGGCAGAATAACCGTTCTTAAAGATATAGGCTTAAAGGAGCCGTATTCCGGAAGTTGCAAAATCGTTTCGGGCGAGCTTGCGGAAGATTTTTCGGCGTATTACACTTACAGCGAACAGCAGCCCACCGCCATGGCTCTGGGCGTAAAAATAGGCGTGGATTACAACTGCGTGGGCGCAGGCGGCGTTGTTCTTCAGGTTATGCCCGGGTGCTCGGAAGAAAGCATAACCAAGGCGGAGAGGCTTATCTCTAATTTCTCCGCTGTAAGTTCCATGATAGAAACGGGCGGGCTTGACGGAATTATCAAGGAGTTTTTCCCGAACGAGAAGTTCGACGAGTACAACCCCGTTTATAAATGCATATGCAGCAGGGCATACATCGAAAGCGTGCTTATCTCCATGGGCGAAAAAGAACTTCTTTCCGCCGTGGACGAGCAGGGTAAAATAGAAGTGGAATGCCATTTCTGCGACAGCAAATATTTGTTTACAAAGGATGATATACTAAATTTATTAAAGGAAGCAAAGAAGTGACTGAACGATTTGTTTGCAACGACGACGGTCTGCTCGATATAGCCGAGCAGAGAATGTCCGACGGAAACATTACGGGTGCGGTATCCGTTTACCGCAATCTTCTTAGCGAAACCCCTTTCGGCTACGATCAAAACGCAGGGATTGCCGAAGCGTTTACCGAAGCGGGGTTATTTTCGTCTGCAATCAACGCCTGGTACAGGGCGCTTTCGGTTGCCGCAGACAGTTATCAGAAAGCAAGGGCTTATAACGGATTGGGTGCAAACTACTATTTTCTGAACAATCGCATTATAAGCTACCACTACTTTGGTTTGCAGCTTTCGGAAGACGCCTTCTCCGATTACGAATACAACGACGTGCTGGACGATATCCAGGAGGCGGAAGCGGAAGAAAGCAACAACCCCCACCTCTACGTCGCATACGATAAAAATAAAAAGCCGACGGGCTTGGAGCTTATAGAAAAAGCGCGCACGCTTTCGGGAAGCGGAGATATCGAAGGAGCTTTCGAAACCCTTTCCTCCATAGACGAAAACGACAAACATTATGAGGAGGGAATCGGCATCGCGGCGTTTCTTCTTTTGATGTCAGGCAAGGAAAACGAAACAATAGAATTCGGAGAATACCTGATAAAGCGCGATAAAGACGACTTTTTCGGAAATTACATTCTTGCCGGTTGCTACAAACATACGGACGAAAAAGAAAAAAGCGCACACTGTTTCGACATATGCGCTTCGACCGCCCCGAACACAATAGAGAAATACGACCTGAGAATGCTTCTGCTCTGTATCGATACGGGCAGAGAAAAAGAAGGAATTTTTTACGCATCCGAAATTTTAAAGGAAGACCCTTTCGATCTGGATACCCTGTTCATACGCGCTACCCTCGAGTTCAACTCGGGAGACAGAGACGGAAGTCTTGCCGATTATAAAAAAGTAATCACGTTTACGGACAACCCCGCCGCGATAAGCAGATATAATTTTATCAAACAGCTTGACGGCGACACGGACGAAAAGCTTTCGTACGAGATGAACATTAAAGACGCGGCTATGAGCTATATGTTGGATTATATAAAAAAAGGAATAGCCGTACCCGAAAACGTTTCCTTCGGCGAGGTTAAAACACACCTCGAATATGTAATCCGATACGGAATATCGGAATTCGTTTCAAACGTTTTGCAACTCGCCCTCGTTGTGGACGCGCACGCCACACAGGAATTTTTAAGAAAGATATTCCTCGACGTTACCGTTTCGGACGAAATTAAAAGCGAGATAATAAGGGTGTACCTCGTTCTCGGAATAAGCATACCCGTAAAATGCGTTTCGGCAAATCTTTATAAGGAATTTACCATAAGGAGCGTAAGGTTTGCGGGATACGCTTCGAGCTTGTTCAACTTAGCTTACGCACTTGCGGCGTCCACCGTCTACATGATAGACAACACCAAGGTAAGCCTTTTAAAGTCAAAAGCGTTCAAGGCTCAGGCAAATTACGAAGAACGCGGCGGCGACGAGGACAAAAAACTGTACGCACCGCTCGCGGCGGCGATAATATATTCCATGAGGCTTAAAGTCATTTCGGATAAGGAGCTGCTTACGACTATGTTCGGGCTGAAAAAAGAAGACCTCGACAAAGCGCTGGCGTTCATCGCGCCTGTCCGCAATAAAAAACAAAAGGAGAAAAAAGATGTCGGAGAACAATAACAACGCCATAAAAATATTAGATCTGGATTCGATTTTCGAAAAAAGCGTACGCGAAGCCATGATGAAAAACAAAGGCAAGTTTACCGAGGACGAATGGGAAGATAAAATTGCAAAAATGTACTCGGAATTCGGAAACGCTCCGCTGAAAATTCTCGACGAAAAATCGCCCGAAGAATACTATAAAAATTTTTCGGCAAACGAGCTTGCCGAAGCGCTTAAAAAGCATGTTTTAAACAAAGTTGCCGTGCCCAGTTATCTTTGCGACGCACTTTCCGCTTCCGACTGCGTAACCGCTCTTATGCCTTTTTTAGACGAGAGCGACCCCGAACTTATCTGCTACGCCGCCAATATTCTTTCCGAAAAAAAGGACTTACAGCCACTTAAAGTTTTTCTTGAAAAAATAACCCTCAACGAGACAAACGAGGACGTAAGAGATTGCATGGGCTCCGCCGTTATAGACAGGGCGAAAGAAATTCAACCCGAGCTTTTAAAGGTAAAAGGCAATGCGGGCAAGGGTGAATTGTTCGTTGCGGAGGCTCTTTCCCACTGCGATATGAAGCAGGAAATTTTCGATTATCTGTCCGGTTTGTTTACGAATGCGACCGAGCCGGACGAAATCGGGCTGTACGCGTGCTTCCTTACGAACTACGGCGACGACAGAGCCGTGGAGCTGTTCAAAAGAAGAATTACCGACCCGGATATAGACTACGCCGTTTACACCGACCTTAAAAGCTTTATAGAAGAGCTTGGCGGAGAATGCGACTACATACGCGATTTTTCGGACGACTACAGCTATAAAAAAATCAAAAACTTTTCTTAACTTTCCGGTCGCAGGCTGTAAGTAATGCGGTTTAAACAGTCCTTGCGTGAATAAAACGACCAAGCCCCTCATACTTTAAAAGTATGAAGGGCTTTTTTCTATCCGTTTGTTTTTGCACGTGTTCCATAGTGGGCGGCGTAATCGGCGCGGGGTTTATCACAGGGGCGGAAATCGCAAGATTTTTTCCGTCTTACACCATTCTGCCCTGCTGCTTTTTCCTGTTTGTTTTAATGTTTCTATCCCTTTTCGGGATGATGACGGCGGGTGCGCTTTACGGCGAAAAACAGACAAATTTGCGCGTTTTAGGCGGCATTCATAAAATTTACGACCCGATTATAATCGGCGTTTCGTTCGTGTCTGTCGTCAGCATGTGCGCAGGAATAGACAACCTTTTCTCCTCTCTTGCGGGCACAAACGAATACCTGCCCGTTCTGTCCGTTCCCCTTCTTATCGCGTCGTATTTCATCTGCAAAAAAGGCGTGGACGGCGTAGGCGCGTTCAATCTCGCTCTCGTCCCCGTAATGATTTTGTGTATACTTCCCCTCGGAATAGGCGTGAATTTTTCCGAAATACAAAACCACCCGGTTTCTTTTAAAGAAATGACCGAAATTATTATTTACTGCGGGCTTAATTGCTTTACGTCGGCACCGCTTTTATTCAAGCAAGGGGAAAAATACGGTTTGAAAGCTTCCGCCTTAGGCTCGGCAATAGCTTCTCTGATCGTTTCCGTATGCGTAGGCGTGGTGTGTTACAGAATATCCTATTACGGAAAAACAGGCGCGATGCCGATAATGCACTCCCTTGCGGGCAGCAGGTTTTACTACGCGGTATTCGCGTTTATAACCGCCCTCGGAATAGTCACAACCCTCGTATGTTCGCACTTCGCGCTCGTATCTTATGCAAACAAATACCCCGTAAAACGCACGTTAAACGGGGTAATTATTATTTTAGCGATAGGCGTTTCCCGCCTCGGTTTTCAGTCCATTATAAATTATGCGTATCCTCTTGTGGGCTTAATCGGCGCGCTTTATTCGGCAAGAACGGCTGTAGTCGCGTTCAAGAAGCTATTTTTGCCTGTTTCTGATCTTTCTCTCGGCAAGGCAGACGAGCGCGTACATACCCGTGGCAAGAACGCAAAGCGCAAGCGTGGAAGCGTACACAAGGTCAAGCCTGAATACCTGCCCGCCGTAAACGATAAGGTAGCCGATGCCCGCCTCGGAAACAAGGTACTCGCCCATGATAGAACCAATCCAGCTTAAACCGATATTGATTTTAAGCATGCTGATAAACGTCGGAACGTTAGCGGGCAAAACGAGTTTTAACAATATCTGAAGTTTGTTTGCCCCAAAGGTTTTCATAAGCAGCAGCTTGTTTTCGTCCGTGGAAACAAACCCCGCAAGCATGGTAATCACCGTTACTATTACGGTAATAAGCACCGCCATAACCACGATTGCCGTCCTTCCGCTTCCGAACCAGATTATAATAAGCGGCCCGAGCGCGATTTTCGGCAAGCTGTTCAGAACCACCACGTACGGCTCGGCTATCTTGCGAACCGTTTCGTTCAGCCAGAGCAAAAGCGCGATAAGCGTTCCGCCTGCAGAGGCAATCAAAAAGCCGAGAAGCGTTTCGTACAGCGTTATTGCGGAGTGCTTTAACAGGTCGCCCGAAAGCGCAAGCGTATACAGCGAAACGGCTATCCTCGACGGGGCGGAAAATATAAATCCGTCCGTAAGTCCCGTTCTGTAGCTAAACTCCCACAAGCCGAGAAACAAGACGAAAATCGCCCCGCGAAATACGTTTATTTTTATGGAACGCCTTTTTATTTTTCTTAAATATAAAAGGTGCTCTCTTGATACTTTTTCATTTGTTTTCATCGTTCAGGCTTCTCCATAGTGCTTCGAATATTTTTCCGAAATCGGCTGTTTTTCTGCGTTTTAAGGGGGTAACGTCCTTCCCGAACGGAAGAATCTTCTCCTCCTTTACTCTTGCCGGGCGCTTTGTAAGAATTATAACTTTATCCGCTACCGACACCGCCTCCGAAATATCGTGGGTGACAAGAAGCGCCGTTTTGTTTTCTTTTCTTATTATTTTATACACGTCGTCGCAAACGTTCAGACGCGTTTGATAGTCGAGCGCCGAAAACGGCTCGTCGAGAAGAAGCACCTGCGGTTTCGGGGCGAGCGTCCTTATAAGAGCCGCTCGCTGGCGCATTCCCCCGGAAAGTTCGCCCGGCTTTCTGTTTGCAAATTCCTTAAGCCCGTATTTTTCAAGCAGCGAAATACAGTATTTTTTATTTTCTTCCGTAAGCGAATTTTTAATCTCAAGCGGAAGAAACACGTTTTTCTCGATGGTACGCCAAGGAAAAAGTTCATCCCTCTGAAGCATATACCCAAGCCCCGCAGGCTTACCGCACAACTTTTTACCGTCTACATAAATGTTGCCTTTAGTCGGCTCAAGAAGCCCCGCGATGATGCTGAGCAGAGTGCTTTTGCCGCAACCGGAAGGTCCGATTATAGCTGCAAACTCCCCCTCCGAGAGGGAAAAACTAAGATTTTTAATCGCTTCCGTTTCCGCGTCCAAAGAATGGTATGTCAACGAAACGTTCTCAAGTCGTAAAATCGGATTCATTTGTAACGTCCTTTTTATCCGTATATTTTTTTGTAAACCTCTTTAGCGATAGAATTGTCGCAAAGAATATCTACCGTCGTCTTTTTATCGAGCTCTCCGGCTCTCGTCATAATCTCCTGAAGTCTTTCAAGTCCTTCTTCCGTCATCGAAAAGTCCTTTTTCCATGCGTCTATTCTTCTGTAACTTTCCACGGCAAGCGCCAGCGATTCCACCGGCGTATCAGGGAACTGCGGAGAGATTTTCCTCGCCACATCATCCGCGTCGTTTTCGGAAATATACTTTTCGGCTTTCTGCAATGCAGTGGTGAATTTTACCAAAACGTCGCGATTTTTCGCGATATAGGCGGTTAACGAGGCAAAAGCCGTATACGGGACTTCCCCGCTCTCCTCGCCGACCGAAGCCACTATATACCCTTTGCCGAGTTTCTGGAATTCCGAAGCGGTAGGCTCGAACAGCGTAACGTAATCGCCGTTGCCGCCTTCGAAAGAAGCCCCCATAAGATTGAACTGAACGGAGTTATCGAGCGTTATGTTCCTTCCGTTTTCAAGCCCGTGTTTATTTACGACGTACTCGAAAGTCATTGCGGGGACGCCGCCCGTTCTGCCTGCGATAACTTTTTTGTTTTCAAGTTTCTCCCATGTAAAATCGTCGTCCTTTTCTCTTCCCACAAGGAAGCTTCCGTCGCGCTTGGTCAACTGAGCGAATATTTTAGGTGCGTTTTCTTTACCCTCGTTTATAACGTAAATGGAAGCCTCCGGTCCGCAGAAGGCAATCTCGCACCCTCCCGATAAAAGAGCCGCCATAGTTTTATCCGCGCCGCCGCCATTTGTAAGTTTTATTTCAAGACCCTCGTCCTCGAAATACCCACCTTCCATGGCGAGGTATAAAGGCGCGTAGAACACCGAGTGAGTAACTTCATTTACCCTGAGAACGGTAAGCCCCGTGCCCGTACATGAAGCGAACGTGCCGAAAAAGAATGCGGCTGAGATAACGGTTGCAAGTAATTTTTTCATTTTTCCTCCTTGGCGGATTGCCTGAAACAGCCATTAGTCCGCCGTATAAGTAATGCGAAAGGGCGTGTTTCATCCGAACAGACCCATATCCGAGCCCGCCCGGATAACACTACATAGTATGATTTTCCGTTATAAAATGCCACTTGAATTTACCTTTCATTCATTTCGGTTTTACAAGAATTTCACAAAGAATAGTTGTCAAAAATTACAATATTGTGCTATTATATACCCGAGGTGATAAAGATGATATATTGTGTTGAGGACGATAACGGCATAAGAGAGCTGATGGTATACACCTTAAACGCTTCGGGTTTTTCCGCGGAAGGCTTCGGCTGCCCGTCGGAATTTTTCAAAGCACTGCAAAAACAAAAGCCTCAGCTTGTTTTACTCGACGTCATGCTGCCCGAAGAGGACGGCATATCCGTTCTTAAAAAACTGAGAGAAAATCCCGCGACAAGGGACATACCCGTAATCATGGAATCGGCAAAAGACACCGAATACGACAAGGTTATAGGGCTTGACCTCGGCGCGGACGATTATCTTCCGAAGCCTTTCGGAATGATGGAAATGGTTTCGAGGGTGAAAGCGGTTCTGCGCAGAACGAGAACGCCCGAAACCGAAGTTATAAAAATAAAAAATCTGGAAATAGACAAATCTGCCCACAGAGTAAAAATAGACGGAACCGAGGTGCTGCTCACGGTAAAGGAGTTCGAGCTTCTCTGCCTGTTTGCGGATAACCCGGGAATAGTTTTTACAAGGGAACAGCTCCTCGATAAAATCTGGGGAATAGATTTTATGGGAGAGACAAGAACGGTTGACGTGCACATAGGCACTCTTCGCGCAAAGCTTGCCGCGGCAGGCGAAATAATAGAAACCGTTCGCGGCGTGGGATACAGAATGGAGTTGTAATATGAAAAAACATATATTTCGTTCGATAAGCATAGCGACGATGGTTGTGTTTTTAGCGTCGTTTGCCATGATATTCGGCGTGTTGTACACTTATTTTTCAAACGCACAGGCAAAACAGCTTAAAACGGAAACGGCTTTCGTTGCACAAGGGGTGGGAAACGGAGGGTTGGACTACCTCTCTTCTCTTGAGAGCGGAGAATACCGCATTACGTGGGTTGCCGCCGACGGCACGGTTTTGTTCGACAACAAGGCGGAGCCGGGCAGCATGGAAAACCACCTGGAAAGGGAAGAAATAAAACAAGCACTTTTAACCGGCGAAGGCTCGAGCACAAGATATTCTTCGGTCGTATCCGAAAAACAATGCTATCACGCATTAAAGCTGAAAGACGGCACCGTTATAAGGCTATCCGAAAGCTACATTACCTGGTGGATGCTTTTATTCGGAATGCTTCAGCCTATCCTTATTATTATCGCGTTTGCCGTAACGCTCGCGTTGATACTCGCTTACAGGCTGTCGGCAAAAATAGTCAAGCCGCTTAACGGGCTTAACCTGGAGAACCCCGACCCGAAAGACTGCTACGAAGAGTTGCAGCCGTTGGTTGTAAGGCTTCAGGGGCAACAAGCGGAGTTAAAGCGCAAACAGGCGGAACTGAAACAGAAAAAGGAAGAATTCGATACCGCTACCGAGCACATGAGCGAGGGCATAGTCCTTCTTAATAAAACGGGCACCGTTCTCAGCATCAACCCGTCCGCGTCAAAAATACTCGGCATAAGCAAATATTGCGTGGGCAAGGATTTATTGCTTTTCAATCACAGTTTTGAAATTCAGGAACTTTTAAGGATGTCTGAGAACGACGAACATGCCGAAATCGTTATGCCGATAGGCGGCAGAAACTATCAGATAAACGCAAACGCCATAGTGACCGACGAAAAACTTTGCGGCATTGCGTTGATATTGTTCGATATAACCGAAAAAGAAAAAGCGGAAGAAACGAGAAGAGAGTTTACGGCAAACGTATCACACGAACTTAAAACCCCTCTTCAAAACATTTCCGGCTATGCGGAGCTTCTCTCCAAAGGTATGGTAAAAGAGGCGGACGTACCTGCGTTTGCCGAACATATTTTCGTAGAAGCAAAGCGCATGATCTCCTTGGTAGAAGATATAATAAAGCTTTCTCACCTTGACGAAGGCGGCGCGGGTTACAACGCAAAAAAAGTTGATTTGTTTGAAATAGCAAACCTTACGCACAGAAACCTTCTGCCCGTTGCCGAAAAGAAAAACATAAAATTCAACATTGCGGGCGAACCCGCCGTTTTATGCGGCGTGCCCGAGCTTCTGTCGGAAATCGTTTACAACCTTTGCGATAACGCTATAAAATATAATAACGAGAACGGCTCGGTAAACCTGAAGGTCGAAAACGGCAAGGACAACGTACTGCTTACCGTAAGCGATACGGGTATAGGCATCCCCCTCGAGGAGCAAAACCGCATCTTCGAAAGGTTCTACCGCGTGGATAAAAGCCACTCCAAGGAGGTAGGCGGAACAGGTCTCGGGCTTTCGATAGTAAAGCACGCAGCCATCATTCACGACGCGCAGATAGAAGTCCGCAGTAAATTGAACGAGGGCACGGAAATACGCGTTTCCTTCCCGAAAGAAAATCAATTTACAAAACAATGATTTATATTTTGTAATCGTTTTACAAAAAGAAAACGTTCTTTTTATAAAAATTTTACATTTATTTTACAATAACACGGCAATAAAATTGACGTCCGTTTGTTAAACTGCCCTTATGACAAAGGAGATAGTATAACAAATGGACGTTTTTAATTTTCTTACGATGATAGGAGGTCTGTGCCTGTTCCTGTTCGGTATGAGCATTATGGGTCAAGCGCTTGAAAGAAGAGCGGGCAGCGGACTGAAAAAAATACTCGGCAAGCTCACGAACAACCGCCTTGCGGGATTGCTTACCGGTCTCGGAGTAACGGCTGTAATTCAAAGCTCCTCGGCAACCACGGTAATGGTGGTCGGCTTCGTAAACTCCGGTCTTATGACATTAAGCCAATCGATAAACGTAATTTTCGGGGCGAATATCGGCACGACCGTTACTGCCTGGATACTCAGCCTTGCGGGCATAGACAGCGGCAACTTCTGGGTGCAATTATTGAAGCCTTCGTCGTTTACCCCGATACTCGCTTTGATAGGCATAATTCTGTATATGCTCTGCAAAAGCAGCAAAAACAAGGATGCAGGCGTGATACTTCTCGGTTTTGCAACGCTTATGTTCGGAATGGAAACCATGTCGTCCGCCGTTTCCGGATTGAAAGACGTGCCAGGTTTCAAGGAATTGTTTTTAGTCTTTTCCAACCCCTTCCTCGGGTTGCTTGCCGGCGCGATACTTACCGCTATAATTCAATCGAGTTCGGCTTCCGTAGGTATTTTGCAGGCGCTTGCTTCCACTGGCGCGGTGACTTACGGCGCGTCCGTCCCCATCATCATGGGGCAGAACATAGGTACCTGCGTAACCGCGCTTATATCCTCTGTCGGCGCTAACAAAAACGCAAAACGCGCGGCAATGGTACACCTGCTTTTCAACGTAATAGGCGCGGCGGTATGGCTTTCGCTGTTCTGCTTGGTAAAGGCGATATTCAAGCCCATGATTTTAAACGAATCCGCCTCGCTCCTCGGCATAGCGATTATACATTCGGTTTTCAACGTGCTGTGCACGCTGCTTATGTTCCCGTTCGGAAACCTTCTTGAAAAACTTGTTTGCATAATTATCCCCGATAAAAAGCAGCCCGAAGATCAGATAGAACTTGACGACCGTTTGCTTTTAACGCCCGCTCTCGCATTGGCTCAGAGCAGAACGGTTGCCGTAAAAATGGCGGAAACAGCGGTAAGCGCGCTTAACGACGCAATACACGCGCTCACAAATTACACCCCCGCGCTTGCAGCTCAGATACGAAAGAAAGAGGACCTTTGCGACCACTACGAAGACATTCTCGGGACCTACCTCATTAAGGTAAGCTCCTGCAAATTGGGCGAAGAAGAAAGCGAGGAAACTACCGCGTTATTAAAGTCCATAGGCGATTACGAAAGAATTTCCGACCACGCCGTAAATCTTCTGGAATCCGCAGAAGAGCTGAGAGAAAAGGGACTTACGTTCACCGAAACAGCCATGTGCGAGTACGACGTTTTAACGAAAGCGGTAAAAGAAGTTCTGTCCCTGTCGCTATCCGCATTCGAAAACAAGGACACCGAAATAGCGGCTCGAGTAGAGCCTCTCGAGGAAGTGATAGACGAGCTTAAAGAAATCCTCAGGACAAGGCATATCATCCGTATGAAGGAAGGTTTATGCACTGCCGAAGTAGGTTTCGTCTGGGCAGATTTACTTACTAATCTCGAAAGAGTAAGCGACCATTGCTCGAATATCGCGGGGTGCATACTCGACACCGCGCAACACAATCTGGATATTCATAAAACGCTTAACGACGCAAAAGCCAAAAGCCCGACTTTCCAGAAATCTTACAACGAATTCAAACAGAAATACGCTTTATAATTCAGCAATGTACGCAGCGCCCCTTTCATGCCCCCCTGTTTTCCCTTTCCGAAAACCTTGATTGTCGGCGTTTATGCGCCCGTTCCCCTCTCGTTCTCTTCCGGACGGGAGGGCTTTTTATTCCTCCGAAAAATTTTTATTGTAACAGCTAAACTCTTCTTTTCAGGCATATCCGCATAGTTGTAATAAGTACAATAGTATATATATAATTTAGTTTGTTTATAATTTACATATTATATTTGACTTTTCCGGCGGGCATGTGCTACAATATTACGGATATTACAGTGAAGTTTTATTCGCTTTTTTGTCTTTTTTACCATAATGCGGAAAAAACGCGGGGCAAACGGCAAAAAGCGCATGCGAACAGGAGGTCATAAATTTACTATGGATATGCCTAAGACGTATTCTCCTAAAGAGTTTGAAAAGAGAATATACGAGGAATGGGAAAAACAAGGCTATTTTCACGCTCAGCCTAACGCGGATAAGATACCCTTTACTGTGGTTATTCCTCCGCCGAACATAACCGGTCAGTTACATATGGGTCACTCGCTCGATCAAACGCTTCAGGACAGCATCGTCCGCTATAAGCGTATGCAGGGCTACGAAACGCTGTGGCTTCCCGGTACCGACCACGCGTCCATCGCAACCGAAGTTAAAATTATCGAGCAAATGGCTAAGGAAGGCATTAAGAAAGAGGACCTCGGCAGAGAGGGTTTCCTCGAACGCGCCTGGGCTTGGAAAGAAAAGTACGGCAACCGCATAGTAGAACAGATTAAGCAACTCGGTTCCTCCTGCGATTGGGACAGGCTCGCTTTCACGATGGACGAAAAATGCTCCAGAGCCGTACGCGAAGTTTTCGTAAATCTCTACAAAAAAGGGCTTATCTATCAGGGCAGCAAGATAATCAACTGGTGCCCTTGCTGTAAGACCGCCCTTTCGGATGCGGAAGTCGAATACTCCGAAGAGGATTCCTTCTTTTGGCATCTTCGCTACCCGTTCAAGGACGGAAGCGGCTATCTTGTAGTTGCGACCACCCGTCCGGAAACAATGCTCGGCGATACCGCGGTAGCCGTAAACCCGACGGATAAACGCTACAAAAAGCTTATAGGAAAGCCCCTTATTCTTCCCCTTGTAAACAAAGAAATCCCCGTTATCGCGGACGAATACGTCGATAAGGAGTTCGGCTCCGGCGCAGTTAAAATCACCCCGGCGCACGATCCCAACGACTTTGAAGTGGGCTTAAGACACAACCTCGAAGTCATTCGCGTTATGAACGACGATGGCACGATGAACGACAAGGCGGGCGCTTACGAAGGACTCGACAGATACGAAGCGAGAAAGAAAATTGTAGAAGACCTTGAAAAATGCGGCTGCCTCGACCACATCGAACCGCATGCGCACAACGTAGGTCACTGCTACCGTTGCCACAGCGACGTGGAGCCCATCATTTCCAAACAATGGTTTGTCAAGATGGAGCCGCTCGCGAAACCCGCAATTGAAGCAGTAAGAAAGAACAAGGTAAAATTCACCCCCGACAGGTTCTCCAAAATTTACTTTAATTGGATGGAGAATATACGCGACTGGTGTATTTCCCGTCAGCTCTGGTGGGGGCACCGCATACCCGTTTTCTACTGCGAGGACTGCGGCGAAGTTATCGTTGAAAAACAAGATCCTACCGTTTGCCCGAAGTGCGGTTCCGTTCACTTAAAGCAGGACGAGGACGTACTCGATACCTGGTTTTCCTCCGCCCTCTGGCCGTTCTCCACGCTCGGCTATCCTGACGCGACGGCAGACCTTGAATACTTCTACCCCACGGACGTACTTGTTACCGGTTACGATATCATCTTCTTCTGGGTAGCAAGAATGATTTTCTCCGGGCTCGAACATATGAAACGCGTTCCGTTCAAGGACGTTGTTATCCACGGTCTCGTGCGCGACGCACAGGGCAGAAAGATGAGCAAATCTCTCGGCAACGGTATCGACCCGCTCGAAATCATAGACGAATACGGCGCGGACTCCTTAAGGTTCTCCCTCATCAACGGCGTATCTGCGGGCAACGATACGAGATTTTCCAAAGAAAGAACGGAAAGTGCGAGAAACTTCATGAATAAAATATGGAACGCTTCGCGCTTCGTAATAATGAATTGCGAAGGCTCTGTCGTTCCCGATATTTCCGAATGTAAACTTACGCTTCCCGATAAGTGGATTATCGGAAAGTTAAATCAGGCGGTAAGAACCGTTACCGCTAATATGGAAAAGTTTGAAATAGGGCTTGCATGCGCCGCCCTTTACGACTTCGTGTGGAGCGATTTCTGCGATTGGTTCATCGAACTTGCCAAACCCGTACTCTACGGCGGAGACGAAGCCAAAAAGGCTTCCGAACTCGGCGTTCTGGTGTTCGTACTCAAAAACACACTCAAACTTCTCCATCCTTTCATTCCGTTCATCACGGAAGAAATTTACCAGAACCTTCCCGGAACCGAAGGCAGCATAATGGTATCCGCTTTCCCGAAGTACAACTCTCAGCACAGCTACAAGAAGGACGGAGCGAACATGCAGGCGGTTATGGAAATTATCAAAACCGTACGCAACATCAAGGCTCAGACGGGCGCCGCTCCTTCGAGAAAGGTACAGCTTTTCGTCAAAACGGAAACCTCTCAGAAGGTCATCACTTCCTGCAAGGCATATATCGAAAAGCTTGCGGGCGTAAGCGAGATTATTTTCGTCAAGAGCAAGGACGAAGTTCAGGGCAAGGTTGTATCTCAGGTACTTCCCTCTTGCGAAATGTTCATCCCCCTCGGAGAACTCGTAGACACCGAAAAGGAAATTGCAAGGCTTACGGCGGAGCTTGAAAAGGTAAACGGCGAAATAGCGCGCGCGGAAGCAAAGCTGAACAACAAGGGCTTTGTGGAAAAAGCACCCAAGGCGCTCATCGACGGCGAAAAGCAGAAGCTTGTGAAGTACGCGGAAATGAAAGAAAAATTAACGGCGCAAATAAAAGAGTTTGAAGATTAGTTCCCTTTAGTCGGGGCGGGTTTTGAAGCTTAGCGGTTTTATTTCCCGCCGCGGCCCGAGCGGCGAACAATCGACGGGCGACAGGAGATTTTTTTTGAAAAATAACAAAACTTTAAAAGTACGTTTTCTCGGCGGTTTAGGCGAAATAGGCAAAAATATGACCGCCCTCGAATACGGCAAGGACATAATAGTTATAGACGCGGGCGTGGCGTTCCCCACCGAGGCTATGCCGGGCATAGACCTCGTTATCCCCGATACTTCCTTTCTCGTTCAGAATAAGGACAGAGTTCGCGGGGTGGTTCTTACGCACGGACACGAGGACCATATAGGCGGGCTTCCTTTCCTTTTGAAAGACGTCAACGCACCCGTTTACGGAACGAAACTCGCGCTTGCCCTTGCCGAAAGCAAAATGCGCGAAAACCGCATAAGCAACTACAATTTTAACTGTGTAAAACCCGGTAACGTAGTGAAATTCGGATGCTTTTCGGTGGAATTCATTCACGTAAATCATTCTATACCGGGCGCCGTGGCTCTTGCCATCACCACCCCCGTCGGCGTGGTTTTCCACTCGGGGGACTTCAAGGTTGACCTTACCCCCGTAAACGGCGAAATTATGGATATTACCCGTATTTCCGAGATCGGGAAAAAGGGCGTGCTTCTTCTGATGTGCGAATCCACCAACGTGGAAAGACCCGGCTACACAATGAGCGAGAGCATCGTAGGCGAAACGCTCGACCGCCTTTTTACCGAAAACGACAAACGCAGGCTTATAATCGCTACGTTTGCTTCCAACGTTTCCCGCTTGCAGCAGATATTAAACCTTGCCGCAAAATATAAAAGAAAGGTGGCTTTTCTCGGACGGAGCATGGAAAAGGTGACCGAAGCCGCCGCTAAAATAGGCGAGCTGACCATTCCCGAAAACACCATAATTGAGCTTGATAGGCAAAAGAATATTCCCGATAAGGAACTCTGCATAGTCTCCACAGGCAGCCAGGGCGAGCCGATGAGCGCGCTTACGCGTATGGCGGCGGACGACATCAAAAACGTAAAAATAGGCTCCAACGACACGATAATCATTTCCGCTTCCCCCATTCCCGGAAACGAAAAAATGATATATTCCGTAATCAACAGCCTTTACAAGAAAGGGGCGGAAGTAGTCTACGAAACGCTTGAAAAGATTCACGTTTCAGGGCACGCTTGTCAGGAAGAGCTTAAAATACTTCATTCGCTTGTAAAACCTAAGTTCTTCATACCCGTTCACGGCGAGTACCGACACTTGAAAAAGCATGTAAAACTCGCAAAATCGCTGGGTATGAAGGAGAGCAGCATGCTGATTGCGGAGATAGGCTCCACCGTGGAACTTACCTCTAAATCCATGAAATTCGGCGAAAGCTTCCAGGCGGGATCGAGGCTCGTGGACGGGCTTAACATAGACGACAGCGAACTTATGGTAAGGGACAGAAAGAACCTTGCCGAAGAGGGCGTTATTTTCGTTGTATGCTGTCTTTCGGCGGAGAGCGCGGAACTTTTGCAGGAGCCTATTATCGTTTGCAAGGGCGTAACCCTTACCGACGAGCAAAAAGAAGAAATGAAGCGCATAGTTTCAAACACCGTAAAAAAGAACGATGTTAAATCCATGGGCGATAAATCGGAACTTCGCGGCGCAATCCGCAGGGCGTTCAAAAACTACGTGTTCAGAAGGACAAAAGGCAACCCGATGGTGTTGCCCGTAATAACCGAAATTTAATCCCCTTTCCCCTGTTTTCGGGGAAAACAAAAGCGAAAAATGAGCGAATACACTAAAAGCCTCGTAAAAACCAAGGTAGACGAAAAGCTTTCGGCAATGAGAAAAGATTATAAAGGCGACGGTATCCCCGTCATTCTCGACGAAAGTATGAACGCCCTTCTTTTAAACGTGAAAATTAAAAACCCGAAAGAAATACTCGAAATAGGGACGGCTACGGGCTGTTCGGGCATAGCCATGCTCGAAGCGTGCGACGGAAATCTGACAACCCTTGAAACGGACTCCGATCCCTATCTTATCGCCAAAAAGAATTTCGAGCAGTTCGGGCTTAGCGACAGAGTTACGCAGTACTACGGCGACGCGGGCGAGGTCATTCAAAGCCTGAAAAAAACTTTCGATTTTATCTTTCTCGACGGGCCGAAGGCGCATTACCTCGAATACTATCCCCTGCTTAAAAACATGCTTAACCCGGGCGGCGTGCTGTTTGCGGACAACGTTTTGTTCCGCGGCTATGTAGACCCCGCGTGCAAGTTTCCGAGGAGGTTCATTACGATAGTAAAAAGAATGCGCAAATTCCTTGCCACTGTTTCGGCGGACGAGGATTTTATCTCCGCCGTGTTCGAGGCGGGCGACGGAATTTTAATAGCCGTAAAGAAGTAAATTACTTAAAAAGTGTGCTAAAACGCACGTTATCACGGAAAAATACAAAATGAAAAAAGTTGAACTACTTGCTCCCGCAGGTAACTATTCTAAATTTCTGACAGCAATGCGCTTCGGTGCCGACGCCGTTTATATAGGCGGAAAGAATTTTTCTCTAAGGGCTTTCTCGGACAATTTTACCGACGATGAAATGAAAAAGGCTGTGAAATACGCACACTTCCTCGGCAGAAAAGTTTACGTTACCGTCAATATCTTTGCACGTAACGCCGACCTTGCCCCGTGCGAGGAATACTTCGAATTTCTCGAAAGCATCGGTGTGGACGCCGCCATCGTTACCGACGCGGGGCTTATCGCAATCGCAAAAAGCGTTGCGCCAAGGCTTGCCATTCACCTTTCAACTCAGGCTAACACCCTCAACTATAAAACGGTCGAATTCTGGGCGGAGCAAGGCGTGGAAAGGGTTATTCTCGCAAGGGAACTTTCTCTCGACGAGATCAAGGAAATAAACGAACGCATGGCGGGGAAAGCCGAAACGGAGGTTTTCGTACACGGCGCGATGTGCATTTCTTACAGCGGAAGATGTCTTTTAAGCAATTACCTTAACGGCAGGGATTCCAACCGCGGAGAGTGCGTACAGGCTTGCAGGTGGAATTACGAGATCCGCGAAGCCAACAAGGGCGGAGACTACCTCACCGCGCAGGAAGACAGCCGCGGAACGTATCTTTTAAACAGCAAGGATCTCAATATGATAGACCACCTCGACGAGCTTATTCAAACAGGCGTTTCCTCTTTGAAAATCGAGGGCAGAATGAAAAGCGAGTACTATCTTGCCACTGTTATCAACGCCTACAGAAGAGCCATAGACGAGTACTACGAAAAGGGTTCCGATTATAAAAAAACCGCCTTTTTCGCGGAAGAACTCAAAAATACCATGCACCGCGCTTTCACCACGGCGTATATGCTTGGCGATAACCCGAATACCGTAAATTACGAAAATTCGCAGTCGCTCGGCGATGCCGTATTTATAGCCTACGTAAAAGGCTACGACAGAGAAAACGGCAGAATGATTGTAGAAATGCGTAACCGTTTTAAAAAGGGCGATACTCTCGAACTTCTCTCCCCCACCGAAAACTTCGGCAAAAGCATTCTGGTATTAAAGATGGAGGACGAAAACGGCAACGAGGTTAACGATGCAAAACTCGTTCAGCAAACGCTTTATATATATACGGACGTAGTCGCGGGCGAAGGCGATTATTTAAGAAGAAAAGTTTAATTTTTAGCCCGGGGATTTATTGCCGCCGAACAATCGGCAACGACAATTACGCTTCCCCTGCAAAAGGAGGTTAAAAGAATTATGAATAAAGTAAATTTATACGTGCTTGACCTTTCGGATAAGCCGTACGATGCGAGCAGGCTCCCACTTCTCGAGGAAAAAAGAAGAAAAAACGCGGAAGAAGCAAAGAATTTTTTATACAAACTTCGCACGCTGTACTCGGGGCTTCTTTTGAGATACGCCCTGAAAGAGGAGGGCGAAATAGTCCCCCCCACTCCTTTGAACGTAAAATACAATTTGTTCGGCAAGCCGTTTATAACGGACGGCTTCAAAAACTTTTCAATCACGCACTCCGGCAATCTCGTAATCGTAGCCGTATCTCAAAGCGAGATAGGCGTAGACGCGGAAATCGCTCAGAAAAAAGTTTACACGCATATCGCACCCAAAGTTTTTTCCGAAAAAGAGCTTAACGAATACGAAAACCTTTTCGGAGAGGCGAAAACCGAATACTTCCTTTCTAAATGGACGCAGAAGGAAGCTTATCTGAAATACGTCGGAACGGGGCTTACAAAAAACCTCTCCTCCGTCGTCTGCGAAAACGGTAAAATAAAAGGCGTACCCGTCTTTACCGAAAAACTTACCAAGGGTAAATACTCCTACTTTGTTTCGGTAGTAACGGGCGACGAAGCCGAAATCAACGTGATTTATGTGGACGAGGTTTAATAAAAGCCCCGTAAAACACAGATTATCAGCAATTTTATGTTTCGCACGGAGGCTTTTGACGTATGAATTACGACAACTCTAAAGAGGGTATATCCGTAGCCACGCTGAGAAGAATGCCCACATACCTCAGGTATCTTAAAATAGCAAGGGATAAGGGTGTGGAAAACGTTTCTTCCGTCACCATGGCTAAGGATTTAAACCTGAATTCCGTTCAGGTGAAAAAAGACATAGGCTTTGCAAGCAAGGTGCCGGGCAAACCGAAGATAGGTTTTAACGTCGTGGAGCTTATAAACGACATCGAAGAACTGCTCGGTTGCTACAACATAAAGGACGCGGTGCTTGTCGGCGTGGGCAAACTCGGCAAAACGTTGCTTTCCTACAACGGGTTCAAGAACTTCGGACTTAACGTAGTTGCCGCGTTTGACGAAAACCCCATTTTATGGAACACCGAAATAAACGGAAAGGTAATATACCCCGTATCCAAAATCCCCGATATATTAAAGGAATCGGGCGCAAAAATGGGCATTATCGCAGTGCCTAAGGTCGCTGCGCAGGAAGTTTGCGACAAACTTGTTTCCTCCGGCATAAAGGGCATATGGAACTTTGCCGCCGCGCATCTGAACGTGCCGGACGGCGTTGCTTTAAAAAACGAAGACCTTGCCGCTTCGCTTGCTATTCTCTCCCAACAGCTCACCGAGATTTTAAGAGAAGAACAGCACGGCTCGGCAAAAAAATAAATAAAGGAAATATTTTTATGAAAGCCGAAAACGTTTACGTGTACAGGTTAAAGGGCGAGGCGAAACTTTTCCCCTCTATACGCGAAGCCGCCGAGAAATTCGAAGGCGTGGAAAACGCCGCGCTCGACGGAGACGCGCTCACTCTCGAATTGTCGCCGTCCGCTTCGGAGTACGACATTTTCTGCGCCCTTAACGAAATGTGTCTGGGCAAAGGCGTTGACTTCGATTACTACGAAGAAGCGCCGGAAAACGCGGATAAACAGCCTGTTTCCGCTTCGGAAAACACTCAGGCTAAAAACGAAGAGACCGTTAAAAACGACGAAGCCGTAAAAGCGTCACCCTCTTCGGAAGCGAAAAAAACGACTTCATTCAAGGCAAAGAAACGCGAGCTTGACGACGACTCAAAACCCGCTTTCAAAAGATGGGCGGTACAGCTTATAGAACTTGCGCTGTCGCTTATCCTCATACTCGTTGCAGTGATATTCGATATAGATCAAAGCACAAAAACTTTCCTTTGCCTTATCGCTTACACCGTAGTCGCTTACGAGACAATCTGGAGCGCCGTTTCCGCCATCTGGAAAAAACGTTTCTTCGATTGGAGCGTAGGCGGGCTTATAGCAATCATCGCCGTGCTGTTCGCGTGCGGTAACTATGTCGAACCCGCCGTCGTCGCGCTTCTCGTTCAGAGCGTAATCACTCTCGGCGGATTGCTGAGCGATTTAAACCTCGACAAAATCAAAAAACGTCTTTTCTTTAAATATCAGGTTGTAACTCCCGAAAACCAAAATGAAGATGACGACGAAATTCTCGCGGTAGATGCGAAAGAAGGAGAAACTTATCTCTTCAAAAAGGGCGAGGTCGTTCCGTTCGACGGCACCGTTACTAAGGGCGTTGCTACTGTAGACGGATTTAACTATTCGGGCAAACATCTCCCCGTAGTCGCTCAAAAGGGCGATACGCTTTACGGCGGCGCTAAGGTCAAGGAGGGCGAAATAGTCGTTCGCGTCGAAAACAAAGTAACCAAAAGCCTTTCGTACAAAATCTATAAAAGGATTAAAAACGAAACCCCGTCCAAGTTCTCGGTTATACTTCTTGCGCTCTCGCTGCTCGTGGCGTTCGTACTTCCGCTCGTGTATATCGGCGGCGACGGATACGTTGCGGGGCTTAAGAAAACGGCTTACTTTGCGGTGTGTCTGTTCCTCGTTTCGGAAACTTATACGCTTGCCACAATCAATCGTATTTCACGCATAAGCGCCGTATATCGCGCATTAACCGACGGTTTTGTAAATGCAAGCGAAAGTTTGCTCACCTCCCTTTCCGGCGTAAACACCGTTGTATTCGACGGCGAAAGCTTGTTTGAAACAAAGATAGTAAAAATGGTTTGCAACGCCAGATACAAAGGAAAAGCCGCGGCTTTACTAAACACCTATGGCTTTAACGCAGACAATCTCGGTCTTGAATTTGCGGAGTACACGCACGGGGAAACAACCCTCACGGTTTTAAGCGAAAGCGAATGCTCTAAGCACGGATTGGAAGTCAAGCCCGTTGCTTCGGAATTACCCGTTCGCTACGCGTTTATAGATAACGAATTTGTTTGCGCGATAGTATTCGATAAAAATATAAAAAAAGACGCGTTCGGCGCGATGCACGAACTTTACGACGCAAAGATAAAATCGATAATTTTGTACGGCGGCAATGCCGAAGAATTTGGTAAGATAAACGAATTCTTCGAGGTGCGCGCTAACCTTTCAAAAGAAGAAAAGCAAAAACAAATAACCGAACTTTGTGCAAACGGCAACGCGGTGTATTTCGGCAACGAAAGCGTAGAAACCTTATCGTTTAAAATTCAACCCTACGCGGGCGAAAAGACCGACAAAGCGTGCTACCTTCCCGAAGGAAGCGTCAGAGCGGCAGCAAAGGCCGTTAAAGGCGCGAAAAGGTTTGCTTCGAGAAAGAAACTTTGCATTCTTGCAATAGCGTTTAAGGTTATAGCAATCGCGTTCTGCGGAGTAATGACGTTTGCATTGGGCGAAAGCCTTATGTGGGTAGCCGTTCTGATTGCGGAAGTATTTACGGCATTAGCGCAGACTATCGCATTCCTTTTCGGCAGAGAAATTTATTAGTTATAATAGTACGGCGGATTTTACTTTTTATAAAAGTGAAATCCGCCTTTATTTTGCAGCAAAAGTAATTAGCGCAATGCCACGATATCCTATTATAAAATAAAAAAGTTAAAAAAAATTTCAAAACCCATTGAAAAATCCTTGTCTTTTTTTTAAGAATAGATTATACTATATATTGTTGATTTTTGGAGAGCATTTATAGCTTTTTAAAAACCAATCGAGCAGATAACTGGGTGTGGCGCAGTTTGGTAGCGCGCTTGAATGGGGTTCAAGAGGCCGGAAGTTCAAGTCTTCTCACCCAGACCATAGAAGAAACCGTAGGAAGTATATCCTGCGGTTTTTTCTTTTCCCGATAATGCAAACCTTGCAACTTAAAAACCGATTTTATTTTTTGAAATATTTTAAAAGGAGTTCGCAAAAAAACAAACTCCTTTTTATTTTATTATTTCAAACGGAGCATGAACGGCGCTTTAGGGATTCCATTTCTTAGGGCTTCCATTCCTTATCCTTTTTTTATTTTAACACCTTCGCCACTCTCCTCTATCTCAAAAACAGCAGGTCGCTCGGCTTGGCGCGGACCGTTCGGCGTATGAAGTATAACATAATCCTTTCCGTTAAACGTAAAAAACATACCGTGCCCGCCGTCATTTGCAAAAAGCGGTTCGTCAAGATGCTTCCACTTTCCGTTTATTCCGCCGGAAGAAACGCTCATACCCATCGTGTACCCCTTTTCTCCCGCGCTCGACCAGATCATAAGAAGCTTGCCGTTTGAAAGTCTTTTCAAATAGGGACCGTCCGTAATGTATTTATCGCCATTGAAGCTTCTAACCCAACCGGCTTCGGAAGCCTTAAACAAAACTTTTATATTTTCAGCCTTGCAAAGATCGTCCGAAAGTTCGGCAGAGCAAATTTCCCCGTCTCCGATCTGCGTCCACTCGTGGCAAAAAACAGTGTATATTTTGCCGTTTTCTTCATAGTAAGTCGCGTCGAGACACTCCCATTCGGGCGGAGTAAACGGCTTTTTAAGCGGCTTGTACCTGCCGAAAGGTTCGTCGCACACAAGCGCCTGACAGCAACGTCTTACCCCTTCCGCCTTGAAAGAGGCAAAAATATAATATTTACCGTCGATTTTGTGTAGTTCCGGCGCCCAATAGTTTTCGTCCGACCAAAAGTCGTCGTTCTTCTCGAACAACATAAAAGGACCTTCGAAATTGATTAAATCGGTAGTTTTGTAGCCTAAAAAGCTTTTGGCTTTTCCCCAACAATTTTCGTCCGTAGAGCCTATAAGGTAACCCGTCCCGTTTTCAACAAAAAGAAAAGGGTCTCTGATGCATAAATCGCTTAATTTAAAATTCATTGTTGTTTTCCTTTTACGTTAGGAATTCCATTCTTGTTCCCCGATTATTGTTTTTATCCGACTTTTATATCGCACAGTAAAAACATATTTATTATAAATCTGATAAGTATCTTTGTCAATACTGTTTTTCGCCGAAAAAATTACTGTTTTTTGATTGACATAAATCAAAAAACTATATATAATTCAGTTAAAACAGCCGCTTAAAACACAACTTTTTTAATAAGGTTCCTTTCATCATCAAAACACTCATAAAAAAACATGTCTGAAAATATCATTAAAAACTTAGTGCTCCTTACAAACAAAATGGAGCCTGAAACTTTTGTTCAAAATAATGTATGCACAATGTACGAATTCGTTTTCTTTCACACCCCTGTACTGTTTTCTTATGAAGGGAAATTTTTCTTTCAGGCACCGAAAAACAGCGCGATACTTTTTTCCGTCGGTTCTCACCAGCACTATAAATGTTGCGGGGAATATCTCTTGAACAGCTTCGCCATTATAGATACGGACGAGAGCTATTTCAAGCAGTTTTCCATAAAGCCAGACACACTTTTTGTTATTCCAGACAAGTTTGCAAACTCCATTCTGATACAGATGGACAGGCTGTCTTACGTAATAAATACGCCGTTTGCAAAGAACCTCAAAAAACACTCTACGGAGTATCTGAACGACATTATGAAACAAGTCGGCGAGGCGTACGAGTTTGCAAAAATGAACACTTCTGCCGAAACGGAAGCCTTTTCCGATTTTTCCAAAATAAGAAATCTTATGTTTGAAGACCCTGTTAAATACACGGTGCGGATTATGGCTGAGCAGGCGGGATTTTCGGAGTCGCACTTCGGGCGGAAGTACAAAAAAATATTCAACATTTTGCCCTCGCGGGACAGAAAAATACAACTCGTAAAGTTCATATCAAAGTATCTTGACGAAACGAAAATGACGCTGGAGCAAATAGCCGAAAAGTGCAACATAACAAGCGTTCCGCATCTTATCAATACCTTTAAGGAAATTACCGGCGTAACCCCACATCAATATCGTTTGAACAAACAGAAAAAAGACTAAATATTTCCCCGGATTACTATGTCCGGCATACGTTTATATAACGATTCAATTAACAGATAAAAAAAGACCCGGCGGGTGTTTGAGGGTTTCCGTCCGGGTCTCTTTGTTATTTCACACTACGTTTTGTAGCGCTTTTCAATTTTACGCGACATATTAAATGCCAAGCTTTCAAGTTTTTAAATGCGCTTTAATTTTTGCACGGTTTAAACGTTGCGTATTTTTAAGTCACGCGTGAAATTGCGCGTTGTTTTGCGTTGCGGCGGGGATCAGTCGTTCGCTTCGGAAGAGGTCTCCGAATTAGTTTCGGATTCGGTTCCGGAAGTGTCTTCCGAAGTCGTATCCGAAGCGGTGTCGGACGAGGTATTTTCATCCTCGAATATATATTCCGTAACTATTTTCACCTGCTTACCAGTCTTGGTTTTATACTCGATAATCAGCGTTTTAGGGGACTTATCCACCGAATACGCAGTTACGGACACGTCGCCCGAAACCTCGCTTTTATCCAAGCCCAAAAGGTCTTTTAACCTTCTTTCCGCCACATTGAATTTAAGAACGTTGCCGTTTTCTTCAAACGCGCCGCCTTTGTAGTTTTTCTTTCTGTAAATGTCTATATAAGGAACTTTGTCGTAAGATTTAGTCGTTTCGCTTTCCTCAAAACTCTCTTCGTACATGTTGTCCGAAAGCTTTTTCGTCTTTATCGTGACAATGTAGTCCTTATACACTCTTTCTTCGCTGTAAACCACGGTTTCGCCGTCGGTTATGGTCAATGTTTGCGTGGCTTCCTTTGCGTACTTTATCTTGGTAAAATCCTTTACTTCCGAACAGCTTGCAAACGCAGTTATCATTATTAACGCAGCGAATAATATGCTTATTGCTTTTATCTTTTTCATATCTTTTACCTCGCTTTGTTTAATTAAAGTACGAATTTTTTAGCCGCAGCTATCGTTGCAGCCGCTGCCGCCGTGAGCAACGTTACTACAGCCAGGAAGTCGGATATTCCGCCTGCAGCTTTCGCTTCGGCATTCAGGTTTTCGTAATAAGTCGCCCATGCGCTTTCGTACGCCGCGATTTCCTCCGCGCCCTCGCCCGGCTTGAACGCCTTAAGGTCGAGCACTATCGCCCTTGCCGTGAGGATGTTCGCATAGCTTCCGTTTTCA
This sequence comes from uncultured Clostridia bacterium, assembly GCA_934254725.1. GTDB lineage: Bacteria > Bacillota > Clostridia > Christensenellales > Borkfalkiaceae > RGIG3732. Next base: position 41,474 of record CAKQLR010000008.1, read on the forward strand.
TTGAATGCGTTGAGCTTTTCGGTGAGCGAGTCTTTAAGGAAGTTTACGTGCGCGCCTTCTATGGTTTTTGCTTCCGCGAGAATTGCCGCGTGGTTTTCGTGCGTGAACAGAATTAAATCGGTTTCGGTAAGTTTGCCGAGAAAGTCGCGTACCTTATCCGCATTTGCGGAGGTCTTATTCGCCTTGTAGTCTTCGGTGTACTTTTTGAGGTTTGCGGACTTAACGTCTATGCTTGCGACCACGTTGAGCGTGAATTCTTTTTCGCCCGCGTAGTTGTCGTCATCTACCGTTACTTTGAACAGATACAAACCGAATTTATCCAGCTCGCTTACTTCGCCGCCGAACGTGAGCGTTTCTTTGAAACCGATTGCCGTATCTTTAAGGCTGTTACCGATTTGCGTGTAGTTTCCGAGCGGAACATATATGCCGTTTTCGGTCTCTACCGAGCCTTCGCATACGAACTTAATGGCGTCCGTGATGTCCTTTTTGTCAACGATTACGGTGAAGTCTTTGTAATTCTTGCCGTCGCCGTCCTTGAGAGCGAACGCTACCGAAGATTTCAAAATAACCCTTACGGTATACGTGCCGGCATTCAGGATTTCTTCGACTTTCTGACCGTTGAAGTACAGTTCGCAACCGAAGTCGTCCGCCGTAGAGTTGGCTTTTACCGTTATTGCGGTTTCGTAATTGTAGTACGGGAAGACTTCTCCGCTGTACGTGTAACGAGCGCCGAGGTCGGCTATCTCGATAAGCGGTTTTGTTATAGAAAGTATGCCGTAGTCCTTGGTTTCGTCGTCCGCGTTCTCAAACGTTACCGTGTAGTTTGCGTTGTCGTAGAACGCTCTGAACGTCCATTCGCCGCCGCGGAGCGTCTTTTCCGTCAACTCCGTACCGTTCTGCTTTATAGTGTAAGTGAGGTTGAGAACGTCGAGCGTTTCGCCTGCTTTCAGCGTGTAACCGTCTTTAAGTCCGATTGCAAGCTTCATGTTCGCTATAGCGTCGGTGTACTCGAATTCGCTATCCGTTATTGTCAGCGTTATCGCGCGCTTTTCTATAGTATATACGGAATAGTCACCCATGGTGTATACGAACTTTACAGCGTAATTGCCATTTACACACTCTGCCGTTATTGCATATTTACCTGCGTTTTCGCCTGCTTCTTTGGAAAGTTTTACTATAGCTGCGAGGCTGTCGCCTTCTACTATTGTGCCATCCTTAAGAGTGGAAGTTAACGCTTCAAGCTCGTTGCCGTATACGCTGGACTTATCCTCTACCGATACGGTTATTGCTCGCTTGGTTATGGTGTAAATGCCGTTCGTTACGGTTATTGCGTAATTTGCGTTATCCTTATCCGCATCCGTAGTGATCACATACTCGCCTACGTTTTTAGCGGTGATTGCTTTAAGCGTATAAACGTTTTCGTCGCCGTTCACTATGCTGCCGCTCGTTACGTTTGCCGTAAGCTCTGCAAGCGCTTCGCCGTACACGCTCGTCTTGTCGTCAATCGTCACGGTTATTGCGCGCTTCGTTACGGAATAGTGCCCTATTTCAAACGTTATCGCGTAGTTTTTATTTATTCCGTTACCGGTTATTTCATACTTACCTACGCTACTTGCGCTTGTCACGCTGCATACGATTTCGGCTATATCCGAAAGGGTGTCGTTGCCGAAAAGCTGTCCATCTTTGATACCGAGAGTTATCTCAGCTACATTATTTCCGTACACGCTCGTTGCGTCGTTTATCTTAAGCTTTATAGGCGCAGGATTGATGGTAAAGCTTGTAGTTCCGAAAGTATTTTTGATAGTGTAGTTACCCGCGTTGGCTCCGCCGAGCGTTGCCGTTGCGGTATATGTGCCTACGTTTACAAAGGAGCCTTCAGTGCTTACGTTTACCGTCACTATGTCTAAGCCGCAGAGTTCGCCGTCTTTTACTTTTGCCTCGGGTTTCTGTGCTTCGCCGTTAAAGGTAAGGCCTGTAGTCCACTCGATTTCAATTGCCTTTGCGGTTACATTGTAAGTTAACGTGTACGTTCTTTCGCGCTCGCCCGACCCTACTTTTACGATTATTTCGTAAGTGCCTGCGTTTCTGACGTTTGCAACGGTCTCTCCGTTAAAGGTAATGACTATTACTATTTCCTTTTCAAACGTGTCCGTTCCGGTTACATTTGCGGTTACTTCGGGAATAAATTCGCTTCCGTCGAATACCCTACTTCCTCCGTCCGTAAACGTTACGGTGTAATATTTGTCGGATGCATTTACTTTGAAAGTCGTTTCGTTGAACGTGAAGTTATAGTTACTGTTTTCCGCAAACGCCGTTACTTTGTATGTGCCCGGCATTAACGAATTGTCGCTCGTCATAAACGCGTCGTCCTCAAACGTAATCGTTCCGTTTGCAGCAACCGTCGCAACCAACGTGCCGTTCGACCATATCTTATAGCTGAAAGTAATCGTGTCTACCAAATCGACCGATGTTGCGTTGAATACTATAGTTGTGTTATCCGTCGTAACGCCTGTTTTCTCAACTACGGTCACGGTTGCGTCTTTTGCGAGTATCTCGAATTCCTTTGTCTCGCCGTCCGCTATGCGATAGTATTTAGCGTCGTCGCCCGAAAGGGTTGCCGTTGCAGTGTGTTCCCCTGCGTTTATTGCCGCGCCGCCTACAGTTACGGTTACCTTATCACTGCCGAGGGCTACAACAGAAGCTGTCGGGTTCTGAGCCGTGCCGTTGTAGGTGAAGTTATCTTCTTCCCAGGTTACCGTTAAACTATAAGCAGTAACACCCGTAGCGGTTGTTCCTAACGTGTAACTCTTGTTTGCAAATTCGCCCGTGTACTTTACCGTTGCGGTGATTACGTTGTTTTCCAAGCCGAAGCCCGTAACGGAAATTTCCGTCGTTACAGTCTTAGTGGCACCGTTTATGAACGTAAGGATAACTTCTACCGTTTTCGCTCCGTCGCCGTAGATTATTGCGCTTGCGTTTACTACGGAAACAGCCGTGGCTATTTCGCCTGCGTAATTCTGCAAATCCCCTATTTTGCCGTTAACATATGCTAAATCCGTAGCAATTAAGTCGTTTGTAAGGGTGCCGTAAGCCTTATAACAAGCTTTTGCGGCGTCAAGAAGTTCGTTGCCGGACTTAGAGGAAAGTTCCTTAACCGATGCGATATAATCCGCTAAAGCCGTCCTTATAATATATAAATCTTTCGTGAAAGAATCGGTAAGCTTTTTGCTTGTAAGCTGTGCGTCTTTCTTAACGTACGTGGTGAAGCTGTCTGCCGAAAGTTCAATATTTTCGGTAGAGCCGCCGTTGTACGTTACAATCGCGTTAAGAACGAAAGTTTCGCCTTCGTTTATCTCGTAAACATTGCCCTCTGCAAGTTCAACACTTATTACAACTTTGTCTAATTTTGTTGCGGCGTCAAGGGCGATAGCGCTATTATGCGTAGCTTCGGCGGTTTCAACCCCGTCGGTGTAGTAGGTAAACTTTCCGTCTGCAGCAAACCGCATGGCAGGTATGGTTATCTTTCCGCCGGAAACGGTGTACTGTACGCCGTCTATTATTATAACCTTGCCGTTTAAGGCTTCGTTTACGGAGAATTGAACGGTTGATATAAACTTTTCGCCGTCAAATTCCAAGAACCTGCCGCTCATAGCCTGGTTAAGGGTAACTGTCAAAACACTGATTCTTGCCGCAGAATCAACCGTGAAAGTTTCTAACGTGAACGCCTTGTCAGCAAATGCCTTGTAGGTTTTACCGGCTTCTAAATTAACAAAGCCATACAAACCGTAAATTCTGCCAGACATCATAAATACGGTCGTGTTATCGGTATAACCGCCCGAGCAACCGTCGATAATGGTCTGTTCTCCTACGATAGCTCCTTCGGCTACGTTGATTACGCCCGCGCCGTTCGTCTGAGCTATGCCCGCAAACGTACCGTTTATGTTAAGCGTGCCGTTTACGGTAAGCATACCGCTCTTTGCAAAGCCATGCGCGCCTAAAACGTCGGCTTGAGGGTACTGCTTACCGCTTTTATCCGACTGAATAAGTCCGTCGTAAACGTATAATCCGCCGCCTGCGACTATGTTCAGGGTTGCGCCATCATCTACGGTAACTACCGCGCCAGGCATAATTTTGTACTTATGCGCCATTGTGACGGTTGCGCCACTCTTTAATACAAAGTTATATGTGTACGGAATAGCAAGAACCATATCCGCACTACCGTAGCCTTGCAAGTAGAACTCCCCTGCTGTAATTTTACCGTAAACTGAAATAGTACAAACTCCGCTGTCGCCAAGGTGAATATTACCGACTTTTTCGTTTACTGTTTTGTTCGTGTAGGTGATTTCAAGGTGACTACCCTCTTCCATCCAAATAAGAGTACCGTCGGTAGAAGAACCCTTCGCCCCTATAAGATTTACGTCCTGAGTTGTTATACTGCCCCAAAAGAAGAGAGACGTAGAACCTACAACTTTCGCTCCATAATTTACAACTTGCTTGCATTGAACGTTTACCGTAGCAAACTGAACGAACGGGAATTGATTAGCACTGTACAATGACGAAGTGTTAGAGCCGCCCGAATAGTTGTTAACCATAAACGGTTGTTTGAGTTCTGCACCGCTGTTTACGGTAAGGGTGCCGCTACCGCTAACGAGACCGCGGACGTCCATATTGCCGTTTACTATTAAAGAGCCGTTATTTATAAGCTGAGCGTAATCCCCCGAAGTGTGACCTTGCGCATTCTGGTCGGTGCTGTGTTGAACGCCGCCTACTTTAAGACTTCCGTTAACGGTAAGCGTTGCGCCGCTATCTATTGTAACCGTAATAAAAGGCTTGATCCCCTTATTCCAACTTACTCTCGCGCTTGTCGCGTTGTTTTGTTTGTATCCCGTGGTATCTAAAGCCGAATACGGCAACAACAAAGTTACGCCTGCGGGAATGGTTATATCTGCCGAAACAGAAAGGTCATACATTACCTTAATCGTAGCGCTTTCGTATGCGGTTCCGTTCCAAAGGGAATCCACCGCTTCTTCAAGCGTTGCGAAATACTGCCCGCCGATAAACACTTTAGCGTTTTCGCCCGAATAAACAGCTTTAAGAGTAATAGCTTTACTTAAACTGAAAGTATAAGTTGCGTCAGTACTTTTTAGCGCGCCGTCGCTATCATACCAACCCATAAAGTGTGCGGAAGTATCCGTATTAGAGGTTGTAAACGTAACCCTGCTGCCTGCAGAAACAGACGAATTATTATCTAAAACGGTTTCCCCTGTTTTAGCGGAAACCGAAGCAGTAGCGGAGTTGGTTTCAAACCCGACGTTATATTCGCCCGTAACAAACATTACGTTTGCTATTGCGACAATATCTTCGCTCGGGAATTCGTCTCTATTCTTATAATACGCTAAATAAACAGTACTTTCCGCTCCATCTTCCGCACTTACCGGTATAGCCATACGCTGCCAACCGAGCGCGCCCTGACAATGAGATATATCATCGCTGCCGAGATCTGCACCGAGATAACCGATTCTATCCTTATACTCGTCCTTTATAAACGTGTACTGGAACATAGCTGACGGGTTGTCTATTTTTGTGTTTATTCCGTAATAAACCTTATCACCCATACCGGCCGTTACGTATCCTTCTTCGGGCTTAACTTCCGTATTGATATAGCAATCGAAAACAAGAACGCCTTTTCCTTTGACTTTTAAACCGATGTTGGAAATATTATCGCTAAGATCCTTCCTTCTCAAAACGGAAGCAAACGCAATTTTATCCGTATCGGATACTTCCTGACAATAATCAAAATTAAAGGTTTCGTTGTTTATTATCTCTACGGGAAGAGATCCTTCCGCAACAAGATATTCATTTATCGAAATATTATACTCGATAGACGTCGCAAATTCGGTTGCGGCATATCCTTCCTTTTCAAAAACAAACCTGATAGTTCTTCCCTTCGAAAGATCTGTTACCCTGTAGACATACGTTCCGTTGTCGTTTATAACGCTTATAGAGTCGCTTACAGCCGGGTCCTTTACGATTACCGTCGCACCCTCTACTTCGGGGACTCTGTATATAATCGAAGCGTTCTCAAGGAAAGAATCGAAAGTCATCTTTTCATATAAAAACAACTCTCCGTTTTGCGTAACGCCGTCCTTTTCATATTCATACGCGATTTTATTTGAAAGCGGAAGCCTTTCTTTAAATTCCACTTTAACGGATACGTCATCGGTTAACTTTAATATATCGCCGTTAGACTTAATTAAATCCCCCCAACTGCCGTCCGCTTGTTTTATACGGTATCCGTAAAATTCTTGTGCGCTGTTCTCATCGGCAATGCCGTAAAGCTGAACGACTCCGAACATAGGCATCTCTATACCTGCGGAAATATCAACGCGTGTAAAATTATATATATTGTACACCCTTCCGTTTCCGGATATTTCCACGTCGAAATGCAGCCGTTTATTTAAATCGAACGCCTGAATATCTCTGATATACGCGGTATCCGTACCGCTTGAACCGCTACTGTCTTTTTTATAATAAATATATAAATCGATTTCTTCATCGGAATTATTTTTACATTCATAAATATTCCACACCTTTTCATCGGCAAGAACGGCTTCGTGAGAAGTTAATGAACAGTTTTTGCCTTTTGTGTTCGTTACTTTTCCGTTATAATCAAAATACAGGTAATCCCAGTTGTTTTCGCTTGAACAAGCGTAATTTATTCTGATAGCCGTATGCGCCGGAACCTTTATATGAATATCGCTCTTCGTGCTGTTTTTGTCTTGGTTATTTGAGCGATAATAGTTGCCTTCTTCAACGTATACCCAAGGATTTTCACCCGTAAGCGACACAAACGCAGACATTCCCTCGGCGGTGACGCTACCCTCACGCGCCGGCGATAACCTTAAAGAACCACCGCTCGGCGATTGAAACCGAGCCGATTGAACCTGTCCTCCGCTATTAGCTGTACAGGTAATATCCTTCAAATAAGCAG
>CAKQLR010000009.1 GCA_934254725.1 uncultured Clostridia bacterium
CAATCGATCTGTTTTTTTCATTATAAATAATCTTTCGCAAAAAGAAAAGAGAGTTGCTCTCACAACAAAAAACAAACGGCTTGCGTCGGACCCGGTTGTTTTTCGGCAACTCTCTTATATATATTTTTTTAACAAATAAATTCGGTTTATATTTAAAATGCTGTTTTAACCTAAACGAAAAATCTCACGACGGCAAAACGATTGTTTTTAATCCGAACGGCAAAAACACGGAAAGGCAACTCGTCGGAGAATTCTCTCCCCATAAAACGCGCGGATCGCCGTCGCATAATTCGAGTTGGGTTTTCACGAACTCGCGCTTTTTTTTATAAAGTCTCAAATATAACTTTTCGTTTAGTTTTTTTACTATATCATATCTTTCAACTTTTGAATATCTATAAGTTTGACCTTTCCCCTGCCATATTCGATTATTCCGTCTTTTGCGAACTGTCGTATTGTTTTTCCGGCGACCTCTCTCGCGGAACTCGTCATTTTTGCAATCTCTTCCTGCGTTATGTTGAATTCCGTTTCGCCGGTATAAACGTATCTTTCCACCAAAAACGCCGCCATTCTTCTCTCGTATCGCGTGAATAAAAGCCCGTGCAAAGTCGTCATACAGAGAGAAAATCTGTCGGTAAGCGTTTCGAAAATAACGCACCTGACCTCTGCGTTCGCCTCCATAATCTTCTTTACCGCGCACGACTTCACCGTAAGAAGAACGCTGTCCCTTTCGACGACGAATTTCGCGTCGAACGTGATATGTTCGAGAACGCAAGCCGCCGACAGCAAGCCCATTTCGTTTGTCCTTAACTCGAATAGCGTTATCTCTCTGAAATTCTCGTCGTTGATTATAGCGCGAACCTCCCCTTCAAGTATCAGAAACGGCCCGACGCAATGATTTATAAGCCCGGTTATTACTTCGCCTTTTTTATAAGACGCGATTTCGGAATTATTCAAGACGATTTCCTTTTGCTCGTCCGTAAGGTATTCATAAAACGGCAAACCCTGTATCGCCTTTGCTGTTTCAAACATTTTTCCCCTTTTGATATTGTTGATTTCACCTGTTTTCTTTCTGGCTATCTTGACGTTTCAGTATCTCTATACTGATATTGTTAAATAGATTGTAGCATAAAAATCCTTATTTTTCAAGTTTTAACGCGCTATGCTATGTGAAATATATAAAAATCATCTCTTTATACTGTTTTGAAACATTTTGCCGTCACTTTTTCGGGTAATTTATCACTCATTTTCTATTTAATTTTGACTTGTCCGTTTCAGCGCGTCCGCTTTTTGTTTTTGTTCTCCCTATGGAACATAAACCTTGCCTTTGTAGTTAAAGAACTTATCAGAAAAAACGACGAAAAACTTGAAAAAAACGTACTGAAAAAGTCCTCCTTTGATCATTATAAGAGGTTGATTTCCGAAATTTTTAATTTTGTTCGCGAAAACGAACGACTTATTCACTCTCTCGGAAATTCCGGACATTTTATTTTTATTTTAGACGCGCTTTCTCAACAAATCACCTTTAGTCTGAAAGAAAAATCGAAGAAGACCGCCGCACCGGCGGTTTCGATCTCCCCGCTTCACCCGATATAATGGCTTCTTTCTTTGTGGGCGCAATAGGCGAAAACGTAAGAAACTGGGTCGCTAACGGCAAAAAAATCCCCGAACAGGAATTAAAAGATCAATTATGCAATCTTATTAAAATTATATATTCGTCGGCAAACCCGAATTTTTAATTAAATCCAAAAGCAAAAGGTACGGTTGAGAAAAACTCAGCCGTTCCTTTTTTATACCCATTTGAAAAAACAATTTTATTTGTTTTCTTCGCGTTCCGCGTAATATTCGGGAAAGGGCGGAATGGAATTGAACGCGTCTACGAGTTTTTGAAGTTCGGGGTTGATTTTAAGCGGGTTTATCTTCGGCAAGTCGGACACTTCGAGTTTGTCTTTGCCGAGCAAAGTTTTAAGCGCAATCGCAACCATACGGATATCGTATTTACCCTCGAAAAGCGGCGTGATAGGTCTGTCAAGGTGCATTGTCTTATACACCGCCATCATAGCCGTTCTGACAGAAGTTTCGACTATAAACACTACGTCGCCGGGGAGTTCTACAAACTAACCGATAAAAGCGAGATTCGTCGAACCTGCGGGAATAACTTCGGGACGGTCGCTACACGTTCTCGGCATAAACTGCGACGTGATATACGGCATAACTGTAGGAATGGCGATACAGTGCGCTTTAATCTCCTCGAATTTATCTTCAAGACCACACCAGTACAGGAACTCTTTCAAGGTTTCTTCACCCGTACATTCGTTCATCGGCTTTTTGACGTATTCGCCCTTTTCGTTGGAATGTAAACCGTAGAACCACAAAACCTGAACGTTTTCGGGCTGATTGGGTTCAAGCGGTTGAAGAGCCGCGCCGTAAGTTATGAACCACGGCGAAGAAACGAAGGTCGTCGCGCCGCCTTTACCCGTCGGGTTGCCCGTTTTCTTTTCGAGATACTCGAAGAACTGCGGGTAGTCTTTTACCGTGAGCGTAACGCTTACGAAATTACTCTTTTCGGGCGAAGAAACAAACTTTTCGGGATGACCGAAACCGTCCGCTTTTTTCGCGATTTTTTCCCATAAAGTAAAGCAGCCGCGATTTTCGGTGTCGGTATTCATCTTCGGCGCTTCCGTCATACTGCCGCGAGTGGAATTCTGCGTCATACTGCCGTTGGTGAAATACACGAAATCATTGTCCGAAAGGGTAATTTTTTCTATATTGCCGTTCTTTTTGACTTCAAGTGCGGTTACCGTCTTTTTGTTGCCGTCGAATCTGAAGTCCATATCAGTAACGGTGGTATCGGCAACGAAATTTACGCCCGCGTCTACGAGATATTTTTGCAGCGGCATAATAAGGCTGTGGTACTGGTCATATTTGGTACGAAGTATTCCGCGCAGACTTCTGATTAAATGCAACTGATGCATAAATCTCGTAGCATATCTTTGCATTTCGATAAGCGAATGGTACGACTGGAAGGCAAGCATCGGGTGGAAACACCACCACATTGCGGAATCGAAGAACGGGCTGTCTTTACCTAAATAATCTTCAATCGTTATGTTTTCAAGGTCGCTTTCGGGTTCAGTGATAAACTTCTGCAACTTTTCCGTTGTTTTTTCATCCATGCGGTAGTCGTGAATGCCTTCCCATATATGACCTTGGTTCTGAATGGCGCGGCATTCCGAGTGAATGGGAAGTTCTCTGTTTACGTCCACCGTTTCGTCCAAAACCGTGCGCGAAGGATCGTCGAGCGAAGGAATTTTACTGCACAGATACCACAGACATTCCATATACGCTTCGAGTTCTCTCTCGCCGGGGCAAACGTATTCGCCTTCGTTCGAGATTACTCCGCAACAACCGCCTACGTCCTTGCGCTTTTCGTAAATCGTAATGTTTTTACCGGGCATTTTCGCGTCGTCAACTAAAAAAGCCGCAGCCGCAAGTCCTGCAATTCCTCCGCCGACGATATACGCCTTGCGGCTTTCGATTCCGTCCGGCGTTTTCGGATGATAAAGAAAATCGTATAACTTCATATTTGACCTCCATAAAGCCAACTTCAATTTAATTTCATACAGGTGTTGACTTTTGATTTCGCCCGTAGTATAATACCGTTAAAACAGAATGTCAACCGTCAATGTTTTTCAAAATATATGAAATCCGACACTTTCGATAAAATTAACGGGTTTTGAGAGGTGAAAATATGGCAAAAATGACCGAAACGAAACAAAAAGCAGAATACAGAAGCGCAAAACGCTCCCGCAAAATGATAAGGGAAGCATTCCTTACGTTATTAAAAAAGAAGCCCGAAACCAAAATTACGGTTACGGACATAGTAAACCTTGCGGATATAAATAGAACGACGTTTTACGCCCATTACCCCGACGTGCGCGGCGTTGTGGAAGAAATAGAAAACGACGTAATAGACAAAATGATGGTCATTCTAAAAGACTTTCATTACTTTTCGTTTTTCAAAAATCCCGCGCCGCTATTATTACAAATAAGCAGATTTCTGGAAATGGATATAGACTTATATAAGCAACTTATCCGCATAGACAGTTCGGACGCGTTTTTGGATAAGTTAAAGAAAATATTTGCCGAGTTTATGGAAAACGACCCGGACATTCCTCAATACATCCGCGAAAAAAGCAGTTTTGCCATTCGGGTGAGTTATTTCACGGGCGGCATCGTAAACGCTTACAAGCAGTGGCTTACGAGCGAACTCGATTGTTCTCTCAACGATATTTCAATGGAAATCGCCTCTATGATTGCCGGCGCGGATTTAAGCTGAAAAAAGTAAAAGCTTGCGGGAAAATATCTCCGCAAGCCTTAAAATCTCGAAAACGAGCAAAAAACGTTCTAATATGCTTGTTTCAGAGCAAAAACAAGCATAATCATCTATAATTTTAAACATAAAAGGCTCTAAAAATAAGTAATTTTTAAGAGCCTACGGAACCGAAGGATAGGGATTCGAACCCTTATGGTGCGACAGAAGAACGAGTGCTAACACCTCGTTCTTTTTTGTTGTTAAAAAGCTTATAGATTCTATTACAACCTGCAGAAATCCATCCGCCGTTCACATTTTTGCCGTCTATAACCCGAAAAAATCGTTAGGGCTTACATCAAACGTTTTACATATAGCGTTTATGCTATCGTACGTAGGCTTCTTTTTCCCTAACAGCCATTGACTTACCGTCGTTTGGTTTACCCCTATCAAATCAGCAAATTTCTGCTGACTTAGTTTATTGTTTGCCATAATATCTTTTATTACATCTATATAGGCGTAATCGTTATTTTGTATATTCATAAAAAAATTATATTAAAAACCAGGTCAAAAGTCTTGACATAGGTCAAAAGACCTGATATAATACAATTAAATAAAAAACACAAGGAGAAAAAAATGGCAACTAATAAAAAACTTCTTTCTATTGCGGCGGCATGCCTGCTTATACTTTTATGCGTATTTTTTACGTCTTGTTCAGGTAGCAATATTACAGGAAAATACTATTTATCCTGCATTTACAACAACGGGAAATTATATCAAATAGGAAGCCAGTATAACGGCAAAACGCTTGAAAATGATTATATAACGGCACAAATCAATAGCGACAACACCGGGATAATAAAGTATACTGATTGGAGTCAAACAATAGAAGAACATGTTGTATGGTATAAATACGATGATTGTACTTATGTCGCACGAATATCCGGTTCTTCCGAATTCGTTTATATCGACAGCGGAACAATTGCGTACACAGAGGATGGAACGACATATATATTAAAAAAATAATTAAAATAAGTGCAAATAAATCGCACCTTAAAACGAAATGAACCACCCCAAAAAAACATCTTAAGACGCGGTTTTTATAAATAGCGTAAGTTAAACCTATATGGTTTGATTTACGCTATTTTTTATATTAAAAACGCCCGATTGATTTCTCTTTCAATCAGGCTTGTTTTTTTAATTATAATTCATCTTTTATATTATAAATCCCCCGTAAATCTCATGTTATTCCCGATTTTCGTCGGCGTAAGTTTCAAGCTCGTTGGAAAAATCTTTCTTCCCGTGCAGGTTGAAAAAGAAGCTCCTTTTTTGTTTAAATTCGTTAGCCTTGCGGACGATCGAAAGTTTAAACGCCTCGTATTTGACAACGATATTTTTCTCTTTAGCCCAGGTCCTTATTTTTACAACGATGTTGAACGAGTAGATAATATCCACTATAAAAATGCCGAAGTAAATACCGATGACGTATGAATACCAGGGATTAGCGTCTATCCATTCTACCGCCGTTACAAAGAATTTGTTTATAAACAGATAATATATCGCGCCTATAACGCCCCAGAAAAACGTAAACAACGGGCAGATTATACCTTGAATATTGCCTTTCCTGTCGGAATAATCCCACAGTTTAACGTTCATGCCTATAATAAAAATAAGCCCCGTTATATATTCGACCAAAGTCATAGCGGCGGTAATTAAAACTATAACAAACACCGCGCGCCAAAAATCGGACTCTATAAACCCGTAATCAAACGAGCAAATCAAGTACAAACACAGCACTCCTATGCCGTATAAAGGCAGGCAGGGACCCGTTAAAAAGCCGGGGTTTACCCATTTTTTATGTACGATTCTGCGAAATACAAGTTCGAGACCGTAGCCGAGCGTTCCGCCGAGAATAAATATCAGCGAATATCTTATAAGATAGACCATAATTACTCCTTTACCGCACTGTCAGTGCTTATTACACGATAACAATTTCAATGTGTTTTATTTATATTACTATAACATATAATAAAAAAAATTTCAATATTTTCAAAAGACATTTTCGCCAAATACGACCAAAAACCGACAGAGTTCGGTTCCCCATGCTTTGTGGTATTTATATTTTTCGACAAGTAGCGATATAGTGTTTCATTTTTCGACAAATTAAGTACAATTATATAACAAAGCATCAGGGGTAAAGACTATGAAGTACAAAGATTGGTTAAACGTTTGGCTTGAAAATTATGTAAAACCGAGTTCCAAAATGCGCACGGCGGAAAGCTACGAACGCATTATACACAAGCAAATAATCGGCGCGTTGGGAGAAAATGAAATGACCGACCTTACCGCGCTGGACATTCAGCTTTTTGTAACCAAATTACTAAACAGCGGTAACAAACAAACCGGTGCGGGGCTTGCAGCAAGTTCTATAAACACCATAATAACGGTTATACAAAGTTCTTTAAAAGCGGCTAAAACGCTCGGTTACGTACAAAAAAACGTTGCCGCGGATATTAAACGCCCGAAAATAACCGACTGCGACGTAACTTGTTTTACCATAGCCGAGCAACAGAAAATAGAGCAAGCCGCGCTTAAAGATCCGCGCAACAAAATGTTCGGCGTGGTTTTATGCCTTTACACGGGTTTGCGCATAGGCGAACTATTGGCTCTTACCTGGGCGGATACCGACCTTTCAAAAGGGCTTATTTCCGTAAATAAAACCTGTCATGACCGAACGCCGGACGGGTTTATGCGAACAACGGGCACGCCGAAAACCGTTTCGTCTAAACGAATAATCCCGCTACCGAAACAATTGTTGCCGCATTTGAAACGACTTAAAAAAGCCGAAAAGAGCCTGTTTATAATTTCCGAAAACGAAAGCCCTATAACGATACGCTCATACCAACGCAGTTTTTCGCTTTTTCTCAAAAAATTAAATATACCGCACAAAGGGTTTCATTCGCTGAGGCATACGTTCGCCACGCGAGCGCTCGAATGCGGAATGGACGTAAAAACGCTGTCCGAAATACTCGGGCATAAAAACGCTACGATAACGCTGAACAGATACGCCCATTCGCTTATTGAACATAAAAGAAATATGATGAACCGCCTGGGTAAAATGTTTGAAAAAACGCCCGAAAAATAAAAAAACAAGGTAAAACGCCTTGTCTGAAAAACACTTTACTCCCCCGCGCCTAATATGCTATTAGGCGGATAATTTTTAATGATTATAACAAAAAACTATCATTATGTCAATAAATATTGCAATATACGACGGAAATTTGAAAAAATCTAACGCTTTTATACTCGTTTAAAAATTTAAACAAATAAATTATTCCAGATATGTTCGCCTAATAGCATATTAGACGAACATATTTCAAGCGAAAACGAGGAAACATATGGAGAAAAATTTATTTGAGAACTTAGCGGCAAGCGTAAACTGCACGTATATTTCAGATTTAAAATTTTCACCGTTTAACGGCTTAGCAAAAGAAATTCTTTCAAATTATTTTGTCCTTGAAGAATACACGCTTAAAGATTTGTCTGATATGTACGAATATCTGTACGGAGAAAAGAAGAATTTTACAAATTATAACGAAGCAAAAGCGGCTTTCGGGCAATAACAATACCCCATAAAAACACGAATATTTTTAAGAATCATATGCGGCGACGAGCCTTTCCGCTCGCCGCCGCAACATTATTTATAAACCCTTTTTACGCAAAACGCGTTGAATTATTCTTCTTTGAAAACGTCTTTCAGTAGCGGATAAAGTTTTTTGAATTTGTTGTACTTTTTATCGTAATAAGCCTTTTTTTTCATATCGGGAAGCACCGTTTCTTTAACCGAAACTATGTTTCGCACGGCCTGTTCAACCGTTCCGTATTCGCCCGCGCCGACCATCGCAAGGATTGCCGCGCCGTAAGACGGACCTTGCTCCGTCAAAGGAATTTCCACGGGAATACCCATCACTTCGGCAATAATTTTGCGCCATAATTTACTCTTCGCGCCACCGCCGCAGATGGTTGTCTTTTTTACAAAAACCCCGTTTTTCGCACAAATTTCCATAGAATCGCGAAGGGCAAACGCAACGCCTTCCATAATTGCGCGGCTCATCTGACCGCGTGTGGTAACGGAAGAAAGCCCGAAGAAAACGCCCCTTGCGTTTACGTCGTTATGCGGGCTTCTTTCGCCCGAAAGATAGGGCAGGAAAATAACTCCGCCCGATTCCTGCTTCTCCGCCTCGGTTTCGTCCGCGGCGTAATCCGTCGTGTTTAAAATATCTTCGAGCCACCATTTGCGTGCCGAAGCCGCGGAAAGTATACAGCCCATAACGTGCCATTTCCCGCTTGCGTGGCAAAAAGAATGCAAGGCGTTGTTTTCGTCCGCGCAGAAATTATCCGTAGAAATAAACACGGTGCCGCTTGTGCCGAGAGAGATATTGCAATCGCCGTTCGCCACCGCGCCCGTGCCGATTGCCGCCGCGGCGTTATCCCCCGCGCCTGCGGTAACTACGCAATTTTCAAGTCCGTATTCCGCTTTGGGCTTGCCTGTAACACCGTAACTTTCGTAAAGCGCGGGCAGCCATTCCTTTTTTACGGAGCATATTTCGCACATTTCATCCGACCAGCGCTTGTTTTTCACGTCGAGGAGAAGCATTCCGCTCGCGTCCGAATAATCGCACGAATGAACGCCCGTAAGCATATACGCAAGGTAATCCTTGGGCAACATTATTTTATTTATGCGGGCGAAGTTTTGCGGCTCGTTATTTTTAAGCCATAAAATTTTGGGTGCGGTAAAGCCCGCAAACGCGATATTTGCGGTAAGCGCCGAAAGTTTTTCTTTCCCGACAACCTCGTTAAGGTAGTCCGTCTCCTTTTGAGTTCTGCCGTCGTTCCACAAAATAGCGGGGCGAATCACGTTGTCGTCTTTATCCAGAGCGACAAGCCCGTGCATCTGTCCGCCGAACGAAATACCCCCTATTTCGCACGTTATCCCCGCTTTTAGCTCACCGAGAACCCGTTTAAAAGCGATAAGCCAGTCCTCGGGGTTCTGCTCGCTCCACCCCTCTTTCGGGGAATACACGGGGTAGCTTGCGCTCGCTTCCTTTATGATTTTTCCGTTAGCATCTGCAAGCAGACCTTTAAGCGAACTTGTGCCGAGATCTATACCTATATAATACATCTTTACCTCTCCTTTTTAAAAGGGATTTTCAGTTTTATATTTTTCGTCTTCCTTTTTATTGTAACCTATCTTCTCCGCGCCGAGGTATTTAAACACCTCGAAAACGGCTTTTCCGTAGTGACCGAATGCAACCGCCCCGTGGTGAGGAAAACCGTTTTCGATAAGAACATGACGGTAAAACCTGCCCATTTCTTTAACGGCGAACACGCCCGTACTGCCGAAACTGTGTGTTTTAACGGGCAACACCTCGCCCTCCGCAACATATGCGTAAAGGCGGTTGTCTATGGTAGCTTGCAGGCGATATAAGGTTACGTCGCCCGCAACTATATCCCCTTCGAGGGTGCCGTTCGTGACTTCCTCCGGCAGGGAACGCGCCATTATTTTCTGATTTTTCATTTCGGGATTCACAAGCTTTTCGGCGTAGGTGTTGCCACAATGGAACCCCATAAACGTATCCGTGAATTTATAATCGAATTTGCCTTTTATATCCCTTTCGTACATTTCGTAAGGCACGGTATTGTTCACGTCGAGCAGGGTTACGGGGGCAAGCGAAACGCACGCGCCTATATATTCCGAAAGGGCTCCGTAAATATCCACCTCGCACGAAACGGGTATGCCCCTGCCCGTAAGGCGGCTGTTGACGTAGCAAGGCACAAAGCCGAATTGAGTCTGAAACGCAGGCCAGCACTTACCCGCAACAGCAACAAACTTTCTGCTGCCCTTATGGCTTTCAACCCAATCGAGAAGCGTAAGCTCGTACTGTGCGAGTTCGGGAAGAATCCACGGCTTTTTATTGCCTTTGCCAAGCTCCTTTTCCATATCTTTTACAACGCCCGTGATACGCTCGTCGCCCTCGTGTTTCTTAAAGCTTTCAAACAAATCCAGCTCGGAGTTTTCCTCTATTTCGACGCCAAGATTATACAGCCGACCGATCGGTGCGTTGCAGGCAAAAAAGTTTTGCGGGCGCGGGCCGAAAGAAATTATTTTAAGATTTTTAATACCGTACAACGCCCTTGCGACGGGCAAAAATTCGTGAATAAGCTGCGCACAGTACTCGGCGTCCCCCACGGGATATTCTGGGATATACGCCTTTACCCCGCGGAGTTTCAGATTATACGAAGCGTTAAGCATTCCGCAATAAGCGTCGCCCCTGTCGTTTAAAAGCACGGAGACGTTTTCCTCTGCCGCGGCGCAGAACATTACCGGGTTGCCCGTTTCCTTTTGCCATTTTTCGGCAAGCATCGTTTCGGAAATCTCGGGTCCGAAGTTCCCGAGGTACACGCACAACGCGTTGCAGCCGGCTTTTTTTACGTCCTCAAGCGCGTCGAGCATATGTATTTCGCTCTCCACGATGCACACGGGGCATTCGTAAATATCGGCTTCTCCGTATTTTTCGGTATAAGCTTTTACAAGCTCTTTTCTGCGGTTTACGGAAAGGCTTTCGGGAAAACAATCCCTTGAAACCGCTACTATTCCTATCTTTATTTCGGGCAGATTAACCATAACACTCTCCTTGTTTGCGCGTCTGAAAACGCACGCAAAATCTTCTGTTTTACCGGGGGATAGTTTCCTTTTCCCGCACGGCTACCCGATTGTATCACGCCCGTCGTTTATTTGTCAATACAGACCGTTTTTTATTTTAAGCGGCGAAGATAAAATCTTAATTTATGATTATATTCTGCCGATTATTTTAAATTTTTTTGTCTTTCGGTTATCTCCTTTTTTCGAAAATCTTCGGGCGTAACGCCCGTAAAGCTTTTAAAATTCCTGTTAAACGAACAAAGTGAATTAAACCCGCACTCTTTCGCCACGCCGTATATCTTGTTTTCCTTTGAAACGAGCAGGTATCTGGCGCAGGAAATTCTGTATTCGTTCAGAACGGAGCGAAAAGTAGTGTTCAACGTTTTTTGCAGCAAGTTGGAAAGATAATGGTAGTCGTAGCCTATCTCCTTCGCCGCATTTTTCATCGAAATATTCTCCGCATAGTGAACGGAAACAAAGTTTAAAATTTTGCCGATTATCTCGTTGGACTTATATTTTTTACGATACAGAGAGCCGCATTGCTCTGCGAAATCGCCTATTATTCCGTAAATACGGGATTTTAATTTATATTTGTTTTGCTCTTCGGTAAGCCCGGAAACAAGACTTTCGTCCGCTATTTTAAAGGCGTGATTATCCGCTTCAAAACCTTTTATCGCTCGGTAAAATTCGCCCGCCAAAGAGTTTTCGAAAACGCACAGATAGCTTTCGGTTTCGCCCTCGCTTTTTATAGCGTGAATTTGGTTTGGGAAAACAATCACGGCTTCCCCCGCTTTTGCAGAAAACAGCCTGTCCTCCACTGTCACGTTAAGGCACCCTTTATAAACATAAATCAACTCGAAACTGTTGTGCAGGTGATGCCCGAATTGCAGGTTTTTATCCGTTTGGTGATAAATGCCGCCGTTAGGGTTAGCTCTTTCCGCCTCGAAAAAAATCATACGCAGCCTTTAAAATACTAATTTATAATCATTTCAAGTATACCATACGAGGGAAAATTTTTCAACAGGAATTTCGGTTTTACCTCCGATTATTTTATCAAAATACAGCCGAATTTTTTAATATGAAAAGCGAGCGCGGCATTACGCCGCGCTCACCGTAAAATAGTTCTATTTTTTGTACGAACTTTTAACCCGCGTTATAAACGAAGTTTTTCCGCAAAACGCAGCTCGTATTTGTTACAGATTGCCCAAAGACATTTCGTCGAGGTAGGAAGTTCCGCTGCCGCCGAAAGTAATTTTAAGACTGCCGAGGAAGTCGGGGTATTTATACTTTTCGGTGAGCGAGCCGTTGACTTTTACGTCGCGAAGTTTAAAGATATACTCGATATAGCCGTTTGCCGCCGTTTTTGTTTCCTTTAAAACGAGTTCGACAACGGAGCCGTCTTTAGCCGATACTTCGATTTTTTCGATAGAAAGGTCTCCCTTTAAAAGAATGCCGAACGAAGTAAATCTGTTAAACTGATGAACGTCGTAAGGATAATCGAGATTGACTGTAAGCGAAGAACTCTGCCCGTTTGCTTCGAGCTTCAGACAATTGCCGATTGCGGCGTTATCTTTATCCAAAGTAAAATTCAGGTTTTCACCCGAATACATGGGAACATAATCCGCCGTATACTTATAACTGCCGTCCGCGTTTAAAATCGGGGGCAAATATCTCCAGCAAGTGAGGTCGTCACAGAAGAGCCAGTCGTGCTGACAGAAATAATCAGACGAACCGACGTTTTCCACACTGACGAACGGAGAAACGGCAAAGCCTGCTTTACTCTTTAAATTGGCTTTCATATTGAGCGAACTGTACGCATACGAACAATACAACGGTGCGGAAACGTACGGGCTGGAAACGCTTACTTTATCTTCGGCGATAATTTCGGCTTCTGCGGCGTAGAACTTTTTGTCGCTGCCCGCAACGGCAAAGCCCATTATTCTTCCTTCCGCAACGAGTCCGCCGCCCGCATTTGCAAAAGTGACTTCGAGTTTGTTTCCGTTTGCCGCCGCGCTTTTGAACACGGGGCTGGTGTAGGTTTCGTGCATGGTTTTGTCGCAGGTAAGACCGTATAAAGCTTTACCGCAACGAACACCTATTTCTCTTTTTACTCTCGGGTGAATTGTAGCTAAGTCCCCTTTTTCGTACCTTAAATCGCAATCGTAAAGAGTTACGAGCGCGCGGCTGTCCTTTGCTGCGGCTACGAAATTATCGAACACAACGTTAAATGCGGTAAGACCTACGGGGTCGGTAGCGTACGCGCCCATGTTAAACGGAGCTATATGGCATACGACCATTGGCATATTCCCTTCAAAACGGAATTCGCTTCCGTATCCTTTGGCAAGCTCCTCCAAAGCAACGGAGTACATATCCGGGCTGCCAGCGTCGGTTTCGCCCTGATACCAAATCATTCCGTTTATGTTGAAGTTCGCCACGGGGGCTATTTTCGTGTTAAATAAAGCGGTGAAGTCGTTATAGGTTATCGTGCCGTTGTCCGAGTAATTGAGGTATCTCGAACCGAGCATGCGTTTAAGCGTTGCGTTATCGGCAGCGTATCTCGGCAACCAGCTGACTATCGAAGTTCCGCCTACCGGAAGATTTAAAAATCCTACCGGCACTTGTTTATCCGCCGTGTTAAGCTGTTTATACATTTCGAGCGCGCAGGAATAGCCTACTGCGGAAACGCTTCCGAGCCCGGAGAGCGTTTTATCGTCACCCTTAGTCCAGTCCTGAACGCCGCACTGCGTTTCAAAGTTAAGCCCGTACGGATAATTATTATCCGAAGTGCAAGGCATAATGGGCGGATTGTATATCCTTATGTTGGGATTATTCGCGTTTGCGAGGAGTTCTTCGCCCTCGTACGTATCGCCGAGCGTTACCTGCATGTTCGATTGACCGGACGCAAGGAATACTTCGCCTATAAGAATATGGGCGAATTTTCTTTCGGAAGAGCCGCACGTAACTTTAAGGCTGTATTCGTCGAAAGAAGCCTGCATTGCGGGCAATTCCGCAATAAACGAGTTGTCTTCGTAAGAAATAACGCCTACCGCGGCAATTGATTTATTGTTTTTGTCGTAAAGCCTTATCGCCACTTTCTCGCCCGCGGGCGCAAGACCCCATACTCTTATGGGTTTGCCTTGCTGGAACATCATATAGTCCCCGAAAACGTCGGGCATTTTCAACCTTTTAACGGTTGACGGCAAAATATAAGACCAGAACGTGTTTCTGTTATCGTTTATTCCGTAACATTCTTCATAATCGGTTATCACTTTTTCTTCCTCCGCGGGTTTAGTGCTCTGACTGTCGCTGCTGTCGCCGCCTTGCGTATCGCAAGAGGCGAACATGCCGAAACATACCAGACATAAAAAAGCGCATAAAAATTTTTTCATAGTATTTTTTTGTTTTAAACAATCTTTTCCGTCAGCCGTCCGTCTTTAATAACGAACGTCTTGACTTCTTCGGGTTTAAAACTTACCTCCTTTCTTTCAAAATACTTACTCGTAACGTCGGCCGTTTTCGGCTTGTCGGAGCCGTTGAACAATCTTAAAATCAAATCGTCGCCGTCCTTTTTAAAACAAGTCAGTTCGACGCACGACTCGGAAACCCGTATAAACGACCCGGAATTATCCTCGTCACCTCTGCCCGACGGCCAGAAGCTCTCTTCGTAAGGTTGCAGATTGAATTCCGCGCCCAAATGGAAAGCCTCTTCAATCGCTCCTTCCGCCTCGTTAAAGGATATTCTGAAAGAAAATCTTCTTTCTCCGCAATCTATCCGCTCCACGAGTTTATCCTCCGAGAGAAGCTCTCTTTGGGGAAGCGGGTGCGCCGAGTAAGCAGCCGAGAACAACAGGTTGAGATAAACCTTCTCCCCGTCCGAAGAAAAGCCGTACGTTCCTTTGTTCGCAACGTTTACGGCGGCGCCCTTACCGATAAAGGAAACCCACCTTTGCGCTACGTTTTCGCGCCCGTCGCAGATAAGCTTTTCGTATCCGAACATGTTTTCGCCGAACAGTTCGCCCGCGAAAGACGGCTTTAAAGCGATTTTGTACAATACGTCGGGTTCGGAATTGTTTACTGTCAGATCCAGGTCGAAGTAATTCTTGTTACGATAAAAAGTATAGTATATAAACGCGGTGGAATTATTGTATTTCGCGACGTATTCGACGCGCGTCAGAACGTCGCCTTTTTCCGTAATTCTCACGTTTTTGCCGCTTCTGTTTTTACATGTTATGTAATAGGAAATCTGCTCGTCCGTTATCGCCTCGAACGACGCGAAAGGCTTGCCGAAACCTTTAAGCTGCTCTCTGTTCATCGCCCACGGGTCGGCGTTCGATTTTATGATATCTATGCCGAAAGAATCGCGCGCGATAACTTCCTTGCCGTTATAAAGAACGCCCAATCTGCCCGTTTTCGCGTTTACTACGGCTGTATAACCGTTGCCGGAAATTTCAAACTCTTCAGTTTCGGGCTGAATTATTTCGGGTTTTTTGGCTACTTTCTTTTCGAAAATAGAAATTCTCGAAAAGCTCATCGGGGGAAGCGTTGCCTCTAAAATCACCTTTTTAGCCCAATCGAGATTTATGTTGGATTGTTCTTTTACTATCTGGCTTTTAACTTTTTCGCCGTTTACGTAAACGTCCGCCTCGGTATAATAATCGTCGTAGTTCTGATTCTCCAGAATAAACTCCGCCGTTACGGGCACGTTTACAGCGTGCGGGTGCGGATTGAAAACAAAGAACGGGTATTCGCCCTTCTGCGATTTTTTAAACTTATCCGCAAAACGAACGAACATGTCGAATTTCAGCTTTTCCAGAATGCACAAAGCGTAATCCTGACTGCGCAAAATCTGTTCTTCCACTTCCTTTATTCCGGTGCCGGGCAGAGAATCGTGGAATTCCGAAAACAACAGTTCTTTAAGCGCTTCGGAAAGCTTTTCCTCCGGGTATTCGCCGCCGTCGAGCAGCCCGAGCAAACACATTTTTTCGGTAAGATAATATTCGTTTTCAAGATTTCTGTGCCGCTGTTTTATCCTCGTCTGAGTCGTATAACAACCAGGCATACAAGGCGTCATAGAACGGCTGTATTGCTCGGAAAAATCGGCTTCGGCAAAGTAATCGTCCGGCACGGCGTAAACTATTTCGACAGAAGAAGTCTTCATAAGGTCGTCGATGGCTTTAAGGTCTATTTCCGAAGGTCCGCCGCCGTGATTGCCTATTCCCCACAAAAAGAGTTTGCGCTCGCAGGAATTTCCTGCAATAAGCGCTTCGCCCTTTGCTCTCGCCTGCCCTTTAAGCGAATTGTAATGCTCATTGGGGCGTGCTACCTTGACGGAAAAACCGTTCTTCGTCCAGGTAAAGTTTTCGGGTATGTCGCTCTCGGCGGGGGCGGGTCTGCATATAATATACCCTTTATAGCCGTTTTTTGCAAGTATTTGAATAAGCCCTTCGTTATGACCGAAGCTGTCGTAGTTTATAGCTACGTCCGGAGTGTAGCCGAAACGGGAAAAGAAAAACTTCTTTCCCTCTTCTATATGCCGCATAATGCTTTCGCCCGAGGGCATATTGCAATCGGGCTGTATATACCATCCGCCGGATACTACCCACTTGCCCGCGGCGGAAAGCTTCTTTATTCTTTCGAATAATTCTCCGTCGTACTTCTCGACAAGCTCGTATGAGTAGCTTTCGTTATGGCAAAATATGAAGTCATACTTTTCAAGCAGATTTGCCGCAGAACGAAAGGTAGACAAAACGGCGGAAATGCCGTCTTGTCTCCTCCATAACCATACGGGATCGATATGCGCGTTGCATATCATGTACATTTTTTTCATTCTTCTTAATTTCCGTTTACAAGTCTGTATTTAACTGCCGTAGAATAATTCGTGCCGTATGTGTTTTTAACGTTGTATGTGAGCGTATAAGTGCCGTTACCTTTGACATAATCGCACTGAGTAAAGTCGTTGCCCTTTACGGACTGATCCACGTCTACCCAATTGCTTCCGTCAAATTTCTGAAGCTTATAACCGCTGTAATATTCAAGCCCCGTAAACCTTACGGGAACATAGCCGAGTCCGCCCTGAAGGACGAATTCCGCAGCCGTAGCCCCTTTGGCTATTTCTATCGAAACGGGGTAGTTGCCCGTAACTTTACCGACCGTAGCCGATACGTTTACGTTGCCGTATTTAGCTTGCTGCAAACCTTGTGCGGGCGTGTTGAAAATATTCGTCGTAGCCGTCATATAATCGCTGAAGCCGTACCAGGTAGCGGTCGTCTGCGGGAGTACCGTCATTTCCACAACCATATTGATCCGGCTGCCTTTTTTGTACTCGCTTCCCGCGGTTTTCGGAGTGGTAAGCTCGAAAGCCATCTGACCTTCGCTTATCTTGCGCTTATTGAACGAAGGCGAAGTGTATTTCTTGCCGTTTAAGGTTGCTTCGTATTCTCTTACGGTAAACGATACGCCGTTGGTTTCTTCTCTCAGACTGCTGTCGAAATCATAGAGCATAAACCACGGGTTATTTCCGTTAACCTCTATCTTCTGTTCGGTCGCGGAATCGAAGTACAGATTATCGCCCTTAGGCGTGCTTCCGTTATCTATAACGCCTTCATCGTTGCCGTACGCGAATTGTCTGTAATAGTTTGCCTGATACTTTTCGGTAGCGTACTGGAAAAGCGTCATTCTCGTAGCTTTTACGTCCTGAACCATCGTATAAGATATATCGTATAAAATTCTCGTAACGTCGTCCGTGCGGAGAAGATGTACGGTTATATCCGCCTTGATTTTTCCGTCCGAAGTGTATCCCGCGTAGCGTACGTCCGTAAGGTTAGGACCTTGCGATACCATATCGGTACTCGTAACTATAATATCGCGGGCGCGGTACGAACCGTCCTCATAACGTAAAACTTCGCCGCCGCCCGTGTTGCCCGACCAGTTGTATTCCTGATCGTTGCCGTGATGATTCTTTACGAGATACGGTCTTATATCCTGCATCCACGGGGAAGTATAAGTGTAGAAACATATATTTTCGCCGTGCGAACCGAGAGCGAGCTGCTCCCAGAGTTTATACATATCCCAACCGATGAGCGAAAGCGAGCTGTGGCTTACGCTTGCGGCTTCGCCCCAGTTTTCGTATGCGATTTTATAGATGTAATCTACCGAAGAATTCGCGGGAACGGTTATAGAAGTTGTGCCCGAGAACCATTGTCCGGTGTAAGTTCTTTCCGGCATGCCGACTTCCGAAGAGGAATAAGAATGCCAGTTTTTGCTCGTCTGAACTTTAATACCCGTGGGGTTGCCGTCAATGTCGCAAATCATCGGGCACATACCCGACATTCCGAAGTTTGCCGCCGTATCGAAGAATCTGTCCTCCGCACGCAAAGCGGTCGTGTTTTTGAGAAGATCGACGTCTACTGTTACCGCGCTGCTCGTAGGGTTAGTAAAGCTCATTTTGTACTCGTCGTAAGAATTTCTGTTGGCTTCTACTTTGTAATCGTAGTAATTCGTGGACGTGATTATGTTTCCGTCTACTACGAATTCGCCTGCCTGCGGGTTGTATACGCTGTTTGCCGCCGCCTGTACGGGCGACGTAACGTTTACGCTGAGCGTAACTTTCTCGGCATTGAGCGCGTTCTCCACATTAGAGAAATCGCCGTTCGTAAACGGTACGCACAAAATCTCGAAGCCGGTAAAATCGTTAGGCATTATTCTGTCTTTATTGAAAGAAACCTTAACGCCGGTAGAGCCTCTTTCCACTTTAACGGAACCGTCCGCAGGCTCTATGAAAGCAAGTCCGTCGCTTCCGTTCGTAAGAGTTTTAACTCTTCCGTTGTAGCCTTCAGTGTAGTCTCTGTATTTTGTAAGACCGAGTTCGAAAGACAACCTGACGTCCGTCATTCTTTTGTTTGCAAGAACTTCATAACCCAAAGCAAACGCGTTCTGTTTTGCCTTTACTTCGAATTTACCGTAAATGTCCTGGAAAGTATCGTACACGAGCTTGGGTATATCCACTCTCTGTACAAATCTGCCGTTTTCGATAGTTCTTTTGTATACTCCGCTCGGCTTGCCGCTGGAATTTTCCACTTCGACTACGCCGCCGGCTACGCCTATCGTTCCGCCCTGCTCGAACGAAAAAGCAATATCTACGTTGTCTTCATCGTCGAATTCCTGCGGTACAAAATATTTTTCGGGATAGTTTACGGGTTTGAAAGAGGTTATCTTACCCTCTTCGCCGCAAAGCTCGAGAATATAATTCTCGCCCTGAAAACGCATGGAATCCTTTTTATCGTGAAGGTCGTACGCGTAAATATAATCCTTTTCAAGTTCGGAAAAACTTGTTTCCACATCTACGGGCGTATCGCCTCCCGAGGAATCGGGGGAAGAGGAGTTATCTCCCCCTCCGCCGTTACACGAGCAAGCGCTTAATATAAATGCCGAAGCAAGTATTAAACACAATAATTTTTTCATATTTTTAATCCTTTTTTCTGTTAAAAACAATTATTTTTTGTTTTTAAGCCATTCGTCGAGCTGTCTCTGTTTTTCCTCGATAATCTTGTTCATTCCGGCTTCGTTGAGTTTTTTCATAAACTCTTCGTATTTTTCCATAACTTTATCGCCGTGAACGCCGGTGGAGAACTCGGAAAGATAGGTAGCTGCTTCCGCTCTGCACTGAGCGATGTAAACGGAAACTTTGGTGTCGTCGAAGTTGAAACCTAAAGCCGCGTTAATCTTTGCGTCCTCGTTTATCTTCTGCGATTGTTTATAGGGGTTTTCGGTATATCTGTCGATATAACACAAACCTTCGGTGAATTCGGAAGCGTAAGCCCAGGTCATAACGCTGTTGTCGTAACCGGAATTAGCTTTCTGTTTAATCTGTAAAGAATTGCCCTTATCCGTGTAATCGTAGTGTTCGCCTTCGATACCGAAGCAAAGCAAATTCATAAGGTCTGCGTCGGACCATAAAAGGTCGAGGAATTTCATAACTCTCGCGGGGTTAGCGGAAGTGGAAGAAATAGCCGTCATACTACCTAAAACATAGGAAATGTAATAGTACGGGTTGCCAAGTCTTACTGCGCCGCCTCGTTTTCCGTCCGTATTGATTCTTACGTCGTTGGGCTTCCAGGTAATGAGCGAAGCTACGTCGTACGCGTCCATACTCGTTCCTTTATCGCCTATTTTAATCTTTTCGGGTGCAAGACCTTCTTTGTAGTATCCAGCCATTCTCTGAATGTCGTTCTTGAACTCTTCTGTTTCGAACTGGTTGAATACGCGGAGACCGTCGGAAGGATCGTCGTCACAATCGATAACGCCGGGAACGGCAATACCGGTACCGAGATCTTCATAGTGATATCTCGTCTGAAGGGATTCCATAACGTCGTAAGCGCCCATAAGTCCGCCTAAGCCCTTGTTGTTGAGCTTTAACCATCTTACGTATTCTTCGAGAATGTCGTAAGCGGGCAAATCCTGATCTACAATGTATTCGTAAATGTTGTTGTGGTCGTAACCTTCGTAGTTAAGTTCGAGGAAGCGATCGAAAAGCTCGTAATCTCTTATGAGAGCGGCGTCCGTTCTCGGGATAATCTGCTGATTGACTATTCCGTAGTACTTGCCGTCCGTATAAGTAGCCTGATCCAACATATATGCGGGCACGGAAGCTTTAATATGAGGAGCGTAATCTTCTACAAGTTGATTGAGCGGAAGGAACGCCTGTCTTCTTATGTTCGTCCAGTAATAGTTTACCGTGGGGCTGGTAAAGCAAAGGTCGAATTTTTCGCCCGAGCTTACTCTGGGGACGATCTGGTCGTTATACGTATACCACAAAATTTGTACGATATTTAATCTCGCTTTGATTTTGGGATAGATAATTTCGTTTATCTCGTCCTGAATTTCGTCCATATCAGGCTGAGATAAAGCTATACCGTCCGTCGTGATAGGCAAAAACCAAGTAATTTCGTAGTCTTCGTCGTTATCTTCGTATTTGCCTGCGTTGCCCTGGTTGTTGTTACCGCACGCAAAAAATCCGAAGCATAAAACCAAGCAAAGTACAGATGCGATCAGATTGAGAAATGTCTTTTTCATAATTTTTCTCCTTAATAATTTTTTATTTCAGTTTTTCCTTATTACTTAACGCCGCCGGTCGTAAGACCTCTGACGAAGTACTTCTGGAAAAACGTAAATACTGCGAGCATAGGCGCAATGGTAATTACCACTATCGCGGTTTGCAATGTATATTCGGGGATTTCCATATCTATGGTAAGACCGGGATAAACGCCCGCTTTTACTTCCCTTAAAAATACTATCAATTGACTCATTCTCGTAATATAAACGGAAATAGGCATATATTTTGACGTCGTATCGAGGAAGTATATCGCGCTGGTGGCGTCGTTCCAGTACATAAGAACGCTGTAGAACGCAACCGTGGCGATGCCCGGCGCAACGAGAGGAACGGCTATCCTCCACATATTCGTAAATTCCGAAGCGCCTTCTATCCTGGACGCGTCGAAATACGATTTGTCTATAGACTGGAAGAACACCCTGAGGAATATAACGTGTCCGACGTTGCCGAGTAAAGGCAGTATAAGAACCCAGTACGTGTTGTAAATATGCAGATAGTTTTTATACAACATGTACTGCGGAACGATACCTGCGTTGAAACTTACGGTAAGGAACAAAGCGAACGATATAACGCCCCTGTACTTGAAATCCATTTTTGAAAGCGGGTACGCCGTCATAACCACAAGCGCAACGTTGCCGAGCGTTCCTATTACCGTGATTATTATCGAATTGAGATAAGACGTGTAAATATCCGTGGCATATTTAAAAATCGTCTCGTAAGCGGCGGTGGAAAATCCCCTCGGGAAAAATCCCACGCCGAATTCTTCTATTTGTTTGGATTCGCTGAACGAAGTGGAAAGTACCATTATGAACGGAACTATACTGATCACAACGCATAGAATCAAGGGTATATATACGCCAAACACAAGTCCGGCGGAAAATCTCTTTTTTAATCTGTTCTTTCTTTTCTTCATAATTATGACCTTGTAAATCGTATGCCGGGCTTAAAACAGCGAGCTTTCGGGCGTAATCTTCTTGGTGATAAAGTTTGCTATCGCGCAGAATACAAGCCCTACCGCGCTCTGCAACAAACCGACTGCCGTACTTGCTTCGAATAAACCGCTCCTGCGAAGCGCTCTGTACATATACGTTTCGATTATCTCCGTAGTTTCGTATAAAGTAGAGCGGTCTCCCGTCAGGAAGTATATTCTCGAAAAGTCGTACCTTATTATGTTGGAACAGCTCATAATCATATTTACAAGCAACATCGTCTTCATATAAGGCAGCGAAAGGAAAATCATCTTTTGGAATCTGTTGGCGCCGTCTATTTCGGCAGCCTCGTACATTTCCGTATCCGCGCCCATGAGAACCGCGTAGTTGACAACGCCGCCTACGCCTGCGCCTTTCCATAGCCCCATGAAAACGATAATGGGCCACCAAGCCCAGGGCTTGGAATAAAAATCTACCGTCTGCCCGCCTATCGAAGATATTATTTCGTTAATAACGCCTCTGTCGCCGATAAACGCTTCGAGAAGGGTACCCGTAACCGTCCAGGCGATAAAATACGGGAAGAAAAACATTGTCTGTATGGTTTTAATGGCAACTTTGTTTACCAGTTCGAACATAAGCAATCCCAGAATAACGCCGCAAACCGTACCGAATAAAATATCCAGAATGTTTAAAACCACAGCGTTTCTTAACATGTTGGTAAAAGCCGATGACGTAACGAGATATTTAAAGTTGTCGAAACCGACCCACGGGCTGCCTAAAACGCCTAAATTAGGAACGTAAAACTCAAATGCGAGCAACAGCCAGAACAAAGGAACAACCGAGAAAATGAAAGTTTTGATCAACAGGGGCAGCGTAATTATAAGCAGTTCCCTGTCGTTTTTTGATTTCATTAACGATTTTTTCTTTTTCGGTCTTGAAAACTTTTGTTTCAAAGAGCTTGTGATTTCAGAAAATTTCATGTATGTACTCCGAAAACATCAATTCGGAAAGAAAGGAAAATTCTCCCCTCTCTTCCCGAAAAATGTTATTTTTGTAACGACCGCAGTCGTAAGTTTGTTATGTTTTTATTATTCGCCTATTTCAAAAGAAGTAACATTCTTTTTCTAAGCAGAAACGGATGTTTTTGTCGGTTTGCCGAGCATTATCGCCCTAATATTATAAATTTCCGTTTCGGAAACGCCGATTGACAGCATATAGTTCTCAGTTTTCTCGGCAAGGGTGTCGCCCGGGAAGGTTTTCAGTTTTTCGAGGAAAGGTTTGAATAATCCTGTATCATCCCTCGCGTCCCTCGTCCCGTAAATAGAAAAGGAAGTGAGTTCATAATCCTGTATGCAGGTTAACTCGTCAACGCCGACAAGCGCGTTTAAAAGGAAAGCAATCGTGCCCGTTCTGTCCGCGCCGCCCGTACAATGAAAATATACGGGGTATCTGGTTTCGTCCGAAAGAGCCGAGAACACTTTTGCGAAAACCTCTTTATCGGTAAATGCCGAGGAATACGAGCCGCAAGCATAGTATTCGAGCTTGGCGCCGGGTATCGGGCTTTCGATAAGACCGAGGTTTTCCTGTGCGTTTCTTAAATCGAAATCGGTTTTTATGCCGAGCGTTTCGCTCATGAAAGCCGCGCCTTTATCGTTGAGTTTCACGTAATCATACGTGGTGTCCGTGCTCTTGGAAAGCGCGCCGCCGCGGAAAATTTTACCCTGAAGCGTTCTTTCTCCGCTTTCGAGGAGGTACCCGCCCAGATCTCTCACGTTGTATATACCGCCTACGTTCAGCACTCTCGGACCGAGATCGGTCGTTCTGAAAGAAGTTTCGGCGATTTTGCTTTCGCCGGAATCCAAAAGCGCCGTAACTCTTACGTAGTAATTTGTCGCCTTCAACAAATTGTATACGTTGTATTTTTCCTTACTCGCGGAAAGAATAACCGTTTCGCAGTCGGTCATATCCTCGTTTACCGAATATTCTACTTTGTATTCGGAAACGTTTTTACAGGTATTTTTTCAACTGATTTTTACGGCAGAATAGGGATTTGCCTCCGTACCGGCGTAATCGCGAACGTTTGCGTCGGCGCCCGCCTGCAGATATTGTTTAACGTTGTCCAGATACGGAAAAACTTCTCCGCTCGGCGTTAAAATAGTCAACTCTCCCTCTTCCGTTTCGCTTCCGCTGTCGGAAGAATCCCCAGAGCTTCCAGTATCCGACGATTCCGTGCTCAATTCGGTCGTTCCGCTCGAGGTATCACTCCCCGTGTCTCCGCCGGACGGCACATCGTTACATGCGACGAAGAACACGGAAATGAAAATTACCAACAATAAACTTATTATTCCGTTTAATTGTTTACGCATCGCTCAGTTTTCCTTCTTTTTGCGGATTGCCGCGAATGCAAAGCCGATAAGAACTATTACGCCCGTCGTAGCGGTCGAAACCGAACCGATACAACCGTATTCGGGATCTTCTTCGCTCGAAGAGGGGTCGGAACTATCGGAGCTGCTGTCGTTGTTCGTTTTCTTCGTAACGGTTACTTCGAACTCGTTATTCTTGGAGGAAACGGTAAGACCGGTCGGGAACGTGTACGAATTTTCCGAACCGGTAACTTTACGGAAGTTGATAGTTCTTATACCGGACAAACCTTCGTAAGTGTAAGTTCCGTCGTTATTGTTGACCGCTTCTACGGTAGAGCCGTTTGCCAGAACTATTCTTATTACCACGTCGGTAACGAGTTCGCCGAACTGATCCTTAACCGTAATCTTTATGGAGTAATCGTATTCGACTACTACGTCGGACTTTTCGGAAGAGATAATCTGCGCGCGAAGTCCTTCGAATTCCTGTTTGTTTTCGTCAACAGCCGTTACTTCGTAGGAGTTAAACAAACCGGGGATATAATACTTTCTGTCGATATTGTCGTAGTACTCGGAAGCTTCGAGATAGGTTACCTTTCCGGTATATCTGTCGGTAAGCTTGAGATATTTAACGGTATCGTCTACGGAAACGTCTTTCTTTAATACTGTAACGCTTGCCGTATAAGCTCTCGTAATGGTAAGACCGTCTACGAGAAGAGATTTGTTGTTAGTTATCTGTATAGAAGGTTCAACGTAAGCGATGGAACCGAAAGATCTTCCGCCTTCCTGATTCTTAACCGTTCCGTCGTGGCGTTCGGTATCTACGCCGCCGAAGGTATACATAGTTCCGTCCGCCATAGGCTGATAGAAGGCTGCGGTACCGTCTTTATACTGTTCGTAACCGTATTCGCCGTGTACATCGGAGAACAATTCGCCGTTAAGGTATCCCTTGAACGTGTATACAAGTTTATAACGAGCGAATTCATAATTGCCTGCTTCCGCAGCTTCGTCAATTACAACGTTGTAGGAGAAGAATACTTCGATATTCGACCAGTACTCGTTGCTTACGCTGAGGCTCGAGGGAGCCCACAAATTGAACTGTCCGCCGTTGCAGATGTTTACGGACGTCAAACCTATGAAATCGAACACGGTGTTGCCTTCCTGCGATGCGGGTGCTTTTACGTATGCGGAATATCTGTAAACCGTTCCGTCGAGGAGGAAGCCGTTGCCCGCACGGTAGGATACTCTGTCGCCGAACGTAGCGTCGGGTAAGTCGTTTTCTTCCATAAATTCCGCATATGCGGGGTCATCAGCCTTGAGACTCATGGTGTTTGTGGAAATACGGAGGGCTTTTTCGCCTACGAGAGCTTCGTCCGATAACGTAAGGATAGGACCGAAAGACGCCCATCTGTCGTTAGTGCCGGTAGCTTTTATGCCTTCGAGAGCGTAATCCTGGTTGTTGTACATTTCAAGCTGAGAAAGTTCTTCGGGGTCGCCGTTCATGGCGATATTGCCTTCGAGACCGTCGAGCGACGAAGCTACTTTTTCAAGAGCAATCGTTTTATTTCTTTCTTTTCTGGTAACGCTGTAAGCGTAGTGCTGAACGTAACCTTTTGCAAAGACGTACAATTTCAGTTCGCCCATGCAGTTTTCAAACGAATAAGTGCCCGTTGCCGAGTCATATACGCCTGCGATAACGTTTGCCCCGTCGAGAGCGTAAACTTTGGTTATATCCTGATTGGTAAGATACTTGCCGGAGTAATCCGCTACTTTAACGGTTGCGGTGTAAGCGTCGGCAAGGGTAAGTTTGTTATAAGCATCAAGAGTTGTACCTGTGTAAGTCTTATCGCCTACGGTAGCGGTAAACTTAACCGTTCCGTAAAGTCCGCCGAACGCATAAGTGCCTTTTTCGGTTAAAATCGGGGTAACGTCAAGCGTTCTGTTCTGGTAATCTTTAATCTGCCAGGTTACGTTTTCGGTTACCTTGTCTCCGTCGGGAGTTAAAACTTCTACTTCCGCGTCGTAGTCCTTAAAGAACGCAACGTCGTCGATGAAGAATTCTTTTTTGGTGGATAAAGATAAATCCAACCAGCAAGCTTCTATTATCTTCTTGCCCTCTACCGAGCTTTCGTAAGTGGTAGGTTCGCCGTTAGTCGTAACAACAAGCTTGCCGTCAACTATTTCGTATTTGATACTAAGTTCTATTCTCGTCCAGGTTTCGGTGGAAAGAGTAATCTTGTCGCCGATATTCAACGTGGTGGGAATAGCCTGGTTTGCGCCGGAAGTTACCGTGTCGCCTTCAACGTAATAAGTTATATAAACGCAGGGCTGAATGGTTTGATCTTCAGCCGTTCCCTTAACGTAGAACACACCGTGATAAGTAATGCCCTGGTAAACGATCTGATAGCCCTTGTTGCCGCCGGTAAGACGGAATACCATTCTGTCGCCGTCGGTATACGCTTTTAAGGATTTCTCTCCGTAGTAAGAATCCTCGTTGGTTACGGTCATATATGACGCAGGACCGTTAACGAACGTAGCCACGCCGAGAACGTCGTCGCCGAAGTAATTCGTAGTCGTGCCGAGCGTAAGACCTTCAAAGCTTCCGTACGGGAACAATTCGCCTTTGTAATTGGATTCGTCGGGAGTTATGGTTCTTCTTTCGAGAACGGCTTCCACGTCCGCATTATCCTTGGAAAGCGTTACTTCTTTTGCCTTGTAGCCGCTCTTGGAAACGAGAACGGTCAATTCGCCTTCCGCGTTGGTTATTGTAATAACGTTTCCGTTTTCTTCCGCGCTTTCGTAAGAACCTACAACGGTGTATTCATAATCCGCGAGAGCGGTGCCTTCGCCGTCTTTTACGGTTATATACGCGTTATAATATTCTCTTACTTCGGGAACTTCGGGCGATACGTCGATAACAGTGAAGTTATCTACAAACCAATCGGTAGTGGAACCGAAATCACCGCAACCGATAGCTATATCGAGGTGGCTGAAATCCGCATATGCGCCTAAATCCAAAACCTTAGCCATCTGATCTTTGGTTTTTCCGCCGTAAAGAGATACGGTACCATCGGCATTGGAAACGAGTTTTGCATATGCAACGTAAGAATTATATACATTTGTTTTTACGTTACTGTACTTATCGCAACCTATATCTATATATCCTACAGCGCCGTCGTTTACTTTTGCCTGAATTAAGAACTGTCCGTCGGCAGTCGCATTCGGGTTGGTCTGTTTTAACTGTAAGTTTATTCTGTAAAGAGTATCGAGCTTAGCGTAAGCTTTCCACAATCTCGTCTGTAACCAACCGCCGCCGCTAAGTTTTGCAACGTAGGATTCTTTTGCGTTATCCCATACTCTTTCGGGAACAGGCCAGGAGTTTACGCCCCAACCGTTGGACGGGAAAACATCAGTCATACCGGAGTTAGAAGTTACTTCTTTCTCGTTGTATTCTACTATTGCGTAATCGTCAACGTAATATTCGGTTACATTGCCCATACCGCCGTTACCCAAAGCACAATCGAAGTAAGCAAGTTCACCCTTCGCGCCTTCCTGTCTTGCAGTCATTCCCTCGGGAGTCATACCCGCATAGAATACGTCTTTATCTTCTTCCTGAACAAGTTTGAAGTACCAGGCAAACGTTGTCCATTCGCCGCTTGCAAGACCGGCTTCGCCGCCGAACGTAACGTAATTATCTGCTATATGTCTTCCGTCGTTGCTCTTTACCAAAGCAAGGAACTGGTTGGTGGTAGCAGCGCCGTCGCTTGTAACGGGTTTATAATTAATGCTTACGCGGTAAGTCTTTCCGTAAACTATTGCAGGTCTTGCGCTAAGCCAACCGGCAGTCGTAATTTTACCTATAACGTTTCCGTCTTCAAGCGTTGTTGCTTCGGGCACAAAACTGCTGTTTACACCCCACGAGGTATATTCTGCCTGGAAATCGCCGTTTTCAATGAGATTTACGGCATATTCCGCATAAGGAATCATTTCGAAATCGTCAATATACCAAGCGGTAAGATTTTGCATATGGCCGTTACCTACGGCTACGTCGAAGAAATTAAGTTCCGTTGCGAAGGTTTGTTCGCCGTAAACGTTTGTAAGAGCCGTTGCCGCAGATCCCGTCAATATCGTGTAAGTACCGTCCTTATTGTCGGCTATCTTAAGGTAAAAGGTTCTTGCAACCCATTCGTTTACCGCAAGATTTCCGTCAAGGTTGATATTGACGTACTGTTCGCCGCCGAATGCTCCGTCGTTACCTTTGATTCTCGCGAGAAACTGAGCGCTGCCCGTCGCTTCGGTCGTTTCAAACTTAAGTCTGAACGAAATGCGGTAGAGTTGGTCGTACATAAACGGAGCGTTCCAGATTCTCGCCTGTACAAAACCGGGCTCGGTAATTTTACCTACCGTATTCCCGTCATCTTCCTGTACAGCCTCAGGCGTAATGCCGTTTACACCCCATTGGTCGTACGGCTTTTCGAAATCGCCGTTCGTAATAAGGTTATTATAAACGCGCCCGTCGAGTGCCGAACTCGCGTCAACCTCTTTTGCCGTGCCTATGCCTAAGCAGGCAAAACATGCCAACGTCAGC
Source organism: uncultured Clostridia bacterium (assembly GCA_934254725.1). Taxonomy (GTDB): domain Bacteria; phylum Bacillota; class Clostridia; order Christensenellales; family Borkfalkiaceae; genus RGIG3732. The sequence goes on from CAKQLR010000009.1 coordinate 28,995, forward strand.
GCGACTAACGCCGCTATGGCAACAGATTTGAATTTTTTGTTCATTATTCCTCCTTCGCGCAAAGTCTTTTTTTCTCGAAAATCGAATTTCTTTGCGTTTTTTACCTGTTTTGTTTTTCCCTTAAATCGGTCCGGACGACGTTTTTGCCGTCTAAATCGATAATAAAGGTTCCGAAAGTATGCGCTTTAAGCGAATACTCGGCAACTGTTTTGTTTTTGTAAACGACGTTGCCTTTAGTAGTTTCGTCCGACGGGTTGTAAATACGCACGACCACGCCGTCTCCGTCCTCCTTCTTCTTGACTGCGGAACATACCGCGTCGCCCGTAAGTTTTACAAGACAATCGGTCTTTTCTCCGTCGCCCGAGGGGAAGAAACACAGTGCGAACGGCGGCATATTGAATAATTCCGCTTCTTTCGCGATCTTTGCAGCCGAACTTTCGCCAAGCACGAACCTGAACGAATAGCTTCTTAAACCGTTGTCTATTCTGTCCACGTAAGCGTCCTCCCTTGTTAAAGGCAGTTCGTACACTTTGGAGCTGGAATAGCATGCGGCGCGGAGCAAACTCATTCTCATATAGTCTCCGTCGAAATCGCAACCGTAAACGCCGTCGTTGATAACTGCATATGGTGCGGTGCCGTCCGTCCTTAAGTACTTCTGGCAAGCCGTTTCCTTTCTATCGGACGGTATCTCCTCTTCGGAGAACATCGTACTGCCGAGGACGTTTCCGTCCGTAACCGGGAGAACGTATTTGAGCAATTCGTCCGATTCCATCCAGTACACGTCCGCATTGACGTCGAAATAATTCTTCGTTTTATAGAAAGAATATCTCGCCACTATTCTCGACATAGAATAGGTGTAAATAACTTCCGTTACCGTTCTTACGTCGCCGTCCTCTATAACTCTTACGTTTTCGTTATCGAAAGACGACCTTATAAGATTGTTAACCGTTTGTTTGGAAGCGAGGGTGAAATCACCCCCTTCAGTCGGGTATTCTTTTTCAAAAGTACCCCACGGGTCTTTGCTTGTTTTTATTGACCTGAAAACGCCGAAGTGCCCTTTTTCGCACAAATTCAAGCCGTTTACAATCAATTCTTCTATATATCCGCCGAGCTTTGAAAGCTTTACCGAATAATAATCGTTTTTGAAAACGAAGTAATCTCCTTCGGTTATCGCGTACTTTTCTTTTCTCGCGGGGATTTTCTTTTCGGTGATATCGAAACGGGTAATTTCACCCGCTTTTAAATTTGCAAGGAAGGTAACCCTCTTTTGCCAGTCTATCATCATTCCGCTCGATTGCTGTTCCCACTGGCAGAGAACTATTTTACCGTTGCAGGTCATTTCCCCTTCCGTCCAGTGCGGCTCCCAGTTCTGCTCCGCCATCGTGTATTCGCAGGATACGGGAACCGTGATGTCGTACGGGTGAGGATTGTATACAAGTATGGGGTAAACGCCGTGTTCAGCCTTCTTCTGACCTTTTGCAAGTTTGTAGAAACACGCCATTCTCAGGCGGATAAGTTCCTCTTCCGCGTGGCTTGCTATCCTCAACGCGCTCGTCTCCACATTCCTTATCGAAGAGCCGGGAACGGCGTCGTGAAATTCAATCAAAAGCAGGTCTTTAAGCGCGTTTTCGAGGACTTCCGTCGGATAATCGGCTTTTCCCGAGGCGTACAGCGACGTCGCCGCGCGCTCCACCGAATAGTACAAACCCTCTAAAAATCTGTGCTCTTTTTTTAGCCTGATCTGCGAGGTGTAGCACCCCGTCATGCTGTTGCCCAAAGTTTTATCTATCACGGGCAGTTTTTTATTTTCCGAAAGGAACGCTTCGGCATATTCGTCGAAGTTCGATTGAACTATATCGTACTGTCTTTCGTTTATGAATTTTTCGAGTTCTTCGTAATCGGCTTTGCTTATTCCGCCGCCGTGATCGCCTATACCCCAGAACACAAGCACGTTTTCGTTTTCCGCCTGGCGACCGGAAGCCACAATCCTTTTAATCTTTTCCGCGCTGCCCTCGGGTCCCGTACCGTAACCTTCAGGGTCGCGTATTACGGGGATTTCGCTCCCGTCCCTGCCTTTCCATATAAACCTGTCGGGAAGGCTCATATCGTGATGCTCGTCGCGCGGGCGGCATACGTAATAGCACTTATAACCCGCGTCGCAAAGTATCTGCACAAGCCCTCTGGAATGGCCGAAAGAATCGAGATTCATCGCTGTTTCAGGGCACTTATCGAATTTTTTACGGAAGTATTCCGACCCGACGGTTATCTGCCTTATGATGCTTTCGCCCGACGGAATATTGCAATCCGGCTGCAGATACCAACCGCCCGAAACAACCCACTTTCCCTTTTTTACAAGTTTCTGTATACGTTTGAAAAGTTCGGGTTCGTAGCTTTCCACCCATTGATACAACAGTGCCTCGTTATGGTTGAAAACGAGCGCGTCATACTTTTCGGCAAAATCCGCAGCGGTTCTGAAAGTGGAAATTGCGCTTGCACAGCCGTCCTCCCACTCCCAAAGCCACATGGGGTCTATATGAGAATTCGCAATCAGAAATATTTTCATAATCAATTATTTTTTCTTATGTATGGATATAATTCTTTCTCCGTCGGAAGCCTCGGTTACTACCGCAATCGAAAACTTTCCGTCCTCCTGTCTGTACACCTGCAAAAAGTCTTTGCCGTGTACGGAATTGTCCACGACCTTGCCGTTGCAAGTGATTTCGTAACCGGAGTATGCGGATAATCCCTCGAACGAAACGACCGTCTGACCTAACCCGCCGCGCACTTTAAGTTCCGCATAGTCGTCTTTACAAACAACCCTTAACGGGTAAAGCGAAATTACTTCGCCCGCTACTGCCTCGCACTCGATTTTCGAACGGGTGGAAATATATTCCGCAGCTTCGGGTTTGTCGAGCACCGGCGAAAGCTCTTTTATATACGCGCAATTTCCGTAATAATCTTTAGTTTCGGCAGGCACGCAGAAGTATTCTATCAAAAGTTCTACCTCGCTACCCTTTTTGATAACGTTTTCTTTGCTCGCGTTAATCTCTATCGCGGGGTGGCGCCTGTCGGTCGAATAGCACTGCCTTAATCCGTAAAGCAGGCTGTACGGCTTGCCGTTGACCGTTCCGCGGGCTTCCCTTACCGTAAACAATACGTTGGAGTTCTTGCCTCCCCTGAGGTTTTTGCCCGTTTCATCAAGCTTTTCGTAAGCTTCGGTGCCTTCTTCCGGCATTCCGTGAAAGAAAAACCAATCGTTTTCCTCGCCCGCAAGGCGGGTAGTCTTTTCGTCGTAACAGCCGCTTTCAAACGAATAATCCGGCTCGGGCGCAAACTCGTTTCTCACCTTTTCGCCGTTGCCTACGGTTATTTTTGAAAAGACGTTTGAAAGGTATCTGTCTGAATCCACCTGGAAGAGACACAATCTTTTATATTCCACGTCCTCGTTAAAGACGTATTTTATCTTGAAATAAACCTTTAATATATCGTTGGCGGATGGCTGGTTTATGGTAATATCGGCGGAAATTTTTCCGTCCAGAGAAACCGCTTTGTAATCCACGTCCGTCATAACGGGGCATTGCTGTTTGAAATCCGCTATTACGCAGGCGAAGTCCTGTAACTTTCCGTCAGCATCCTCGTAATACATAAATTCGCCGCCGCCCACGCTGTCAGACCAGCCGTAATCGGCAAATCCGCCGTGTCTGCCGCGCATATACAGAGGACGAACGTCCTGTATAACGCCTATGTTTGAAGTTCCGTCCATAGCGAAGCATATGCTTTCCGAATGCGACCCTACGGCAAGCTGCTCCCAAACGCTGTATCCGCCCCAGCCGACAAGCGAAAGCTGCGCGTGCGACGAAGCGGGATATTTGCCCCAGTTTTCAAAGGCGCAGACAAACGTCTTTTTGACGGCAGACCGTGCAGGTACTTTTATAAAGGAATACAGATGCGACCATTTCCCTTCAAGATATCTTCTCGGTGCGTCGAGCGGTATCGCAAACCACTCTCCGCACTCCGCAGGATCGGGATGAATATGCCAATCCTTTGTTATCTGCACGGGCGTACCGTCAACGTCCCCTGACTCGTCTTCCCACATAGGAGACATCCCCACGACGGGGAAACTTAAACCTTCTCTTCTGAAACAAACGGGAACGACCTTCTCGCTGTCGGAGGAATTGACTATTTCGGTAACCACGCGGTCGTAAACGTTACGATCGGGTGCGTTTCTGAAATCAAGACTTTCGTTTCCCGTAAGCGCTACGTTAAATATTCCGTATTCGTCAACGCACGGTTCGGAAGCCGTCACGTCGCCAAGACCGCAAACCTTTACGGAAACGCCGTTTAACGCTTCCTTTTCCGTAAACGCGGTAAATCCTATACCGTCGAATTCGTTCTTTATCTCTTTTTCGCAGCCCGTAAATACAAGCGAATTGCCCTGCTTTATTACCGAACAGTTAAACGGTGAAATAAAAAAGCGTCCTTTTTCACAGCTTATCGCCACCTTTTCCCCGTCCGCTTCAATGCTGAAACATTTCGGGAACGCCACGGAAAAAGATAAAGTACCTACAGTTGTTTTGCGGGCGTACCCGTCGAATTTAACCGTAAACGAAACGGGGGTAACGGCGGTTTCAAAACGACCTATATAGTTTTCGTCCCCGAACGTCATATCCATAATATCGACTTTGTTAAAAAATCTGCCCGCTTCGATAATTCTGTATTTCGAAAATGCCGACCAATACCATTTGTCGGAAGTATAACAATAGCGCGTGCCGTCGGCTTTAAGCGTCCTGTTCTTTTCGCCGATGAAAAATTCGCATTCCAAAGGGAAAAGCTCTTCTTCGGGCACGAACTTGCCCGTTTTTTCAAAATCGGAAAAAGCTATTCCGCTTAAACCGAGTTTGCCCTCCGCCGAAAGTTCGAGTGCAAAAGCAGGTCCCTGAAAACTCATAACGGGATTGTGATACATACCGTTTTTTTGATATAAATAAACGAAATTCTTTTCCATAGCGATGTCCTTTTTTTTGCGATATCGTCTTTTTTTCTACCTTATTTTACATTATTAAAAATAACAAGTCAATACTCATTTCAAACAACTTACAATATTTAATATATCTTATAATCTAAGTTTTTAAACGCCTGAAAAAGTCTTGATTTTATGCCTTGTATACACGGTTTTTATGTAACTATTATTTACCACTTATTTACTATATATTTATATATCTATAAATAAATATATATTTTTGCGTGCAAAATCCGTTTTTGCAGAACGCAAAAAAGATTTTAAAACAACTCTTGACAAATAAATACAAAAAGAGTATACTCACTATAATAAGTATCGGGGAGAGGAAAATATGGCGCAGGAATATCTTTACGATAAAGTAATAAAGTACGTAAAAGGTTTGATAAAACAACACGGCGGAGAACCGTACTATAAGCTCCCCAGCGAAAAACAACTTGAAATAAAATTAGGCGTAAGCAACATAACGGTCAAAACCGCTTTGAAAAAACTCGAAGCGGACGGGCTTATAATAAGACATCAGGGCAAAGGCTCTTTTATAAACAACTCGACGGAATCCAACTTTTCTTCCTTCTGCAATATAGCGGTTTGTATGATGGTGCCGAGCACATACTTCACCAATGCCATTCTGTGGGGAATTACCGCAACCTGCAAAAACATAGGCATGATGCCATCGTTCTTCTTCTCTTACAGCGACGCGGAACTTGAAACTTCCATAATCAATCACATTAAAAAATCCAACTTCGACGGGTTGATTATATACCCCGTGGACGGCGATTACGTCAACCCCGAACTCGTAAAACTCTCGCTTAACGACTTCCCCGTCGTAATTATCGACCGTGAAATTCAAGGGCTTGACGTGTGCTTTGTTTCCACAAATCACTATAAAATGACGTACGACGCGGTAAACGAGCTTATAAACCAAGGCTTAAGGGACATTTCTATAGTTCTTCCTTTTTCCAGAAACATTTCTTCGGTAAACACCCGTTACCGCGCATATGTAGACGCGCACATTCAGAATAATATTCCGATAAAGAAAGAATACGTTCGCGATAACTACATTATAGAAGAAAACAAAAACTTCGTCGACGCGGTTACAACGCCGCCTTTAAAGAAAAACGTTGACGCGTTATTCGAAGAGTATTACGCATATTTTACCGAATACCCCGAGATAGAAGCGGTCATCACGATAAACGGCATGTGCTTTTTAGCTATCATACGCGCGGTAGAAAGAATAAAAAACGAAACGGGCAGAACGATAAAAGTTACCGTTTACGATAACGATTACGACATCGTTTCTTCAATAAGCACCGTTCCGTACAACAGCCTTGTGCAAAACGGTTACGAAATAGGCAAAATAGCAAGTCAGCAGATTTATAACCTTCTGACGGGACAAAACATCGTAAAGAAAAGTTTATTATAAATACCAAAAGGAGTTAAAAATTTATAATGCTTGTAAAAAACATATCATTTTACGGCGGCAAGGGCGACGGAAAAACGGTTAACACGAAAGCCATCGACAAAGCAATCGACGATATTTCGTCGCAAGGGGGCGGCAAACTTGTTTTTTCCGAAGGGACCTTCCTTACGGGAGGTTTCTATTTAAAAAGCAATATCGAAATTCACCTTGAAAAAGGCGCGGTACTCCGCTCCACGGGTAACCTCGAAGATTATTATCCCGACGAAAAAGTTTTCGGTACGTTTTTCGAAAACGAAGAGTGCATGGGCGGAACACTCATCTACGGTGAAAATATAGAAAACGTTAAATTTTCGGGCGAAGGCGCAATAGACGGCAACGGCATAAAAATAACCGCCGGCGAAGAAGCTTACAAATACCCCGAAGGCGTAAACCACTACGGCGAGGACGACTATAAATTCATAAACACGATACGCCCTTTCACTCTAAGAATTGCCGACGGAAAAAATATAGAAATAGACGGCGTTACGTTCAGGAACCCCGCTTCTTGGAATATCGGAATGATACGCTGCAATAACGTAAAAGTTACAAACACGCGCTTTTACAGCAAAAATTTCTACAACGGCGACGGTTTGGATTTCAACGCCTGCGAAAACGTTTTCGTTTCGAACTGCGATTTCGACTGTACGGACGATTGCATTGCGCTTCAGAGTTCGTTCGAGGGGCGTTCCTGCAAAAACATTCATATTAACGATTGCAAATTTACGGGAATTCTCGGCGGCGTAAGAATAGGCATGACCAACATAGGCACGCACGAAGATGTTTTTATAGAAAACTGTTCGTTTGAAAATATAGGCTGCTCGGCGTTGAAATTCCAGAACTGCGAAGGCGGAGATATAAAAAATGTTTTCGTAAACAACTGCACGTTTAAAAACTGCACCGCGCCGATATTTTTCACAAACAACGTGTTCCCCATCACTCTTAAAAAATTCGCAACCATACCCGCGCACGAAGGCTTTTTGGGGAATATAGAAATTTCAAACGTAAAAATAATAAACGAAAAACCGGACAAGCTCGGCGGAATAATTATGGACGGAGCAAAAGGTTGCGGCATAGAAAACATAGTTATCAAAAATTCCGAATACTCTTACGTGCAGGAAAGCACTCCCGTTGCGGGGAAAAATATCCCCACCCTCGACGGCAAAAGACCCGAAAGAGATAAATACCTGCCGGACGGAATTAACGCGGGTTTCCTTTTAAGAAACTGCAAGAACGTAGATCTTTCCTCGTTAAAAGTAACCGAAGCAAACGGCTTAACGCCTGCGGCGGTACTTATAGATTGCGAAAACGTATCTATGCCGAGCAACGTAAAAACAATCGATTGATTTATAAAAGCCCCGTAAAACACACATTAAACGGGTAAAATCAAGAAAAATCGTTCAAACCTTTTTGTAATTACACGAACTTAAAATTATAAAAGCCGGTACATTTCAAGCTTATCTGCCCGAAATGTATCGGCTTTTTTATTAGTTCGGAACTAGCTATTCGTAATTTTTAATTAACTTTGTTAAAATTGCCTGAGCATATACTCTTACAAAAAAGTCGTTCGGATGCGAAATGTTGCTCGCCATAACGTCTATGAATTGCTTTCTTTCGAGCATCCAGTTAAACATCGAAGTAATTTTAATACAAACCGCGTCGCTATACTCGTCGGCAAGGTCGCAAAACACGCTTTCGTACTCGGCCTGATTATTTGCGAAATTTCTCACAGTACTTTCGGTAACGCTTGTGGTCGCGTCGGTATTAGGTATAATAGGCGACAGAATAATTACCGCGCAGTCCGGGTTTTCGGCTTTCGCCTTGGAAATCATAGTGCGAAGGTTTACCCCCACCTGCTGAGGAGAAGCCGAAAAAGTACCGTCGTTACAACCGAAGTTCAACACAAACAAATCGGGTTTAATACCTTTATTTTTCTGAGTCCATCTTTCAACCCCGGTAGAACTGAGCCACCCGCCCACAGCTGTATTGTAAGTCGTTATTTTACTTTCTCCGCCATAGCCGTAAATATTTGACAACCTCTTTGTAACAAGGTCGGAAAACTTCGGCATACCCGGTTCCTGCCCGCGGAAGCCGCTTGCGTTGCAGCCTTCCATAATGCTGTCGCCGTAGAACAACAAGGTAACGTCTTCGGTGTTTTTAAGTTTATTTACGAATTTATCGAGTTTTTCGGAATAGATCTGTTCCGGACCCGTATATTCTTCCGTTCTTATATAAGTAACGCAAACCTGCTTATCTGTAAAACGTTGGAATTCGTTATACGCGATATATTTGTCCGGATGCGAAATCGACCTGAACGCGGCATTCGCGTCGAGAGGTTCGTCGAGATAGAAAAAATCGAAATTCGTATAAGGTATAGCGGAACCTCTTACAAATGAAATTCCCTCCTCGCTCATAACGTAATCTTTACCTTCTTCGTACAACACGTCGAGCGAATAATTTCTTACTTCAAGTATTTTCGCCGGTTTATACATAAGTTTTTTATCCGCTATTACGCCGTTTTCCTCGTAGAAACAAACCGTTTCGTTATAAATAATCTGATTTGTCCAATAGGGCGTAACGTATTTTCCGAGCGAATATTTATCGCATTTCAGCTTTGATTCGGGATAGGTATTTAAAATTTCGTCCACTCTGAGCATTCCGTTATCTTCCGAATTGCCGTCCGAAGCCGAAATACTGTCGCTTGCAGAGGACGATCCGCCGTCGGAAGCGCAACTACAGCAGAATAACATGGCAATAATACACAAACAGGCAATAAATTTTTTCATATTTTTACTCCATGTTAAAATAAATAAGATGATACTTCCAAGTTATTGTTATACTTTATCTGAACGTAAGCATGCTCGCATTCAGGCATATTGATAACGTATTCCGTACAACCGTCTATATACTTGATTTTCTTTCCTTCCCATACGGCGTCTTTATCCGTTTTTTTATCGAGCGTATAATTGAGCCTTATAGATTCGATGGTAACATCACCGTAAAAACGGAATTTAAGGGTAGGATCTTCCTTCGTGGGGTTCTTTGTTATTTCTACGAACTCACTCTCCTCACCTATGAAATAACGTGCGAAAAAGGGGATATTTTCCTCTTCCGCAGCTTCTTTTTGTCCGTGATTGAAAATCTTTTTAAACAGCGTAAAACCGTTGGCAGCCTGAGAGCATCTGCTTGCCGCGTCAAACGAAAAAGCAAAGTCTCGTATACCCGTAACATAAAACATCTTACAGTTGGTCTGCTTCAGCGGATTTAACGTATCCCACCTGTCGGAGGCTTCTTCCGACGGATAAATCGTTCTGAAACCCGAATAGGATTCCGTAAGCGAAAGCGCGCCGTATACGGGGATTGCAAAACTGAAACGGTCGTCGTAACCGACCGTTATACTTGTTATAACGCCTCCCCACGAAACGCCGGTGATGCCTATTTTCTGCACGTCAACACAGTCGAACGACGAAATAAGCGAACAAGCGGAAATTACCGCGGAAGTTGCCTGATACATCCATTGATCGCCCAAAGGTTCGGCGTAATCCGCAAAGCCGACGTTCGTAGGACCGTTGGTGTATACGGCGTCACCCTTATATCTGTTTTCTTCCTTGTGAAGGTTATTTGCGTTGCATACGCCGCTTATCGGCTCACCGCCTTCGGTATCCATGCTTATAGCAGCAAAACCGAGGTCGTTCCAGTACTTAACCCATTCGGGCACAGCCGTGCCGAGTCCGCCGTGAACAAGCACAACGGCAGGAACTCTTTCACCTTGCTTCATATTATCCGGAAAACCCAGATAAGCTGCGATTTTAGGGGTTTTCCCCTTGTATTTCACGGGTAATTCATAAAAAATCCCCTTTACGTTTCCGACAGAACCGAAATCCAGATCGGGACAATATTCGTACGCCGGAGCGTCCCAAAGCTTGTCGGGATAAACCACGTCGCCTTCCGAATAAGTCTGTCCTTTGGTCTTTATTACTCTTTCCTCAAAAACATATTCGTCGTCCGTTTTTCCCGTTCCCGAAGAAGCGCCGGTACTTGTCGAGTCGCCAGTATTGCTTTCGTCGGAGCCGTCTACCACGCAACCGAAAAAGCAAAACGCCGTAATAACGCATAAAACAAACATTATTAACCTTTTCATCTGTTTCCTCCTTTTACTTCGATTGTTTCAAAACCGAAAGAATTAAGCCTGAAAGTATCGTTTATTCCTAAGATATCCGATTTAACGGAAACGTCTTTGCTTACGTTTTCGGGATTGTATATTCTTATAACATACTTTCCGTTCTTATAATAAAACGCTGTCAGAAGTCCGCCTTCGACGGTAATCGGCGCTTTATTCGTGTTCCCCTCGAAATACGGGAAGAAAGATAAAGCAAACGGCTTTTCCCCGTAAATTCCGGCAACTTTTCCGATCTTATCGACCTTGCCGAAAACAACCGAAAATCCAAATTCTCTGACGCCTGTATCGATGCGATCGGTGTATCTGTCCTGAAGCAAAATTTCTCTGTCGTTTATCGGGTGTCCGGTATACACGGGCGTCCTAAGCAACGTGAGGTACAGTGTTTTGTTTTCGTAACTTGCGGAATAGTTTCCGTTGTTTAAAACATACAAATCGGTTTCGCTTCCCCTTATTCCGCAATAGGAACCGAATACACTTTCGCCTCCGTCGGTGCGCAACAATTCTTCTCCGTATGACTGCTCACCGATAATATCCCCCGTAAAACACACAGGAATCGCCATTTTCAGACATTTGTCGTTTTCGTAAAAATAAGTTCTTACAAATACGTCCAGGCGATTTTTGTCTTTATAAAACGTATATCTTACAACGGCTTTGGAATCGTTGTAACCGAAAACGGCCTCGACGGTTTCCCTTACATCTCCGCTTTCTATTATTCTAACAGGTTCGATCGGTTTCTTGACTCCGCTGAAAAGCATGCTGTTCTTTTTATCGAGAAGAGTAAATTCTCCGAGTTTTTCTCCTAAGCGTTTATCCTGAAAATCTCTCATCGCCCACGGGTCTTCCGTGTCGGAGAACACGCATAGCGAAAACGCTTTTTCTGTAATAACTTTACCGTCTGCGCATAAAGAAGAAACAAGCCCATTTTCGTCTATTTTTGCAGTGTAACCGCTTTCAAACGAATATCCTCCCGTAATCAACGGTCTTGTTATGCAAGGCACTTTCCTGGGTCTGCACTCGAAAAGAGTCATACTCATCGCGCCGAGCACCGCATTGAACACAACCTTTTTACGCCAGTCGAGATTAAGATTGCTGTCCTCTTTTTCTATCTGAGACGGAATAATATTCCCGTCGGAATCCAAAACTTCCATTACGGTAAAATTGTCTTCCCAGTTCTGATCCGCAAGGTTAAACTCGCATTCTATCGGGCATTCGATTTCGTAAGGATGGGGATTGTACACCAGAACGGGGTAGTTACCGTTAGCCTTATAATCTATGCCGTGCGACAAAGCAAAGAACGCTTTCAATTTTACTTCCGAAAGGATTTTTAATCCGTGGCTTATAACGTTAAGACCCGTTTGCTCTACTGACTTAGCCGAAGTCCCGGGTAAAATATCGTGGAACTGCGCAAAAAGCATATCCGTTTCGGCTTCTTTAAGCTGTCCTTCGGGATACTTCATGTACCCGTAAACGCTTGCCGCGGAACACATCTTTTCAACGGCGAACAGCTCGTTTTCGAGTTTTCTGTATCCGTGCTTTATAAGGATTTGCGAAGTGTAACTTCCCGTGTTGCAGGGTCTTAAAGAATAATCCGCTTTAAACTGCGATTTAGCTTTGTTTTTTACGTCACTAAAATATTTTTCGGGAGTCGAGTGAATTATATTAACCCCCTTTTTCAGCATTTTTTCGCGTAAAACGGAAATATCTTCGAGGTCTTTTCTCGAAGGTCCGCCGCCGTGGTTTCCTACGCCCCAAAGGATGCAGAGAGGGCTTTCACCCCTTTCGTTTATCAGATTTTCTATTTTTTCCGCAGCCTTTCCCAAAGCGCTGTTATACAGCTCGAAATGCCTTCTTGTGTATATTTCCGAACCGTCGTAACCTACCCATTCGAATTCGTCGGCAGGCAAAGAAAGGTTGTGCATCGTGGGGCGACAAACCAGATAGTTTTTATAGCCGCATTTGCTCATTATCTGAACAAGTCCCCTCGAATGCCCGAACGAATCGAAATTCACTGCAGTATCGAACGTAAGACCGAACTTTTCCTTGAAATATTCGTTACCCTTTTTTATCTGCCTTATAAAGCCTTCGCCCGACGGAATGTTGCAATCCGGTTGGAGATACCAACCGCCCGTGACGTTCCATTTGCCCTGTTTTATAAGTTTTTTTATTCTTTCGAAGAGTTGCGGCTCGTATTCTTCCACCCACTCATACAAAAGACTTTCGTTATGATTGAAAATAAAATCGTCGAACTGTTCACACAGATTTGCCGCAGAGCGAAAAGTAGAAAGAGCTTCTGCGGCGCCTTCCTCCCAGCCCCACAACCACATCGGGTCTATATGCGCGTTGCAAATTAAATGTACGTTTCTCATATGTTTTACCTGACAACTATATCCATGCCGTCGAACGACATCTGAATGTCGTACGTACCGGGAAGTTCAAACCCGACGTACATACCGTTTATATACAGATTTTCATAAGAAGAGGAAAGCATATATCCGTCTTCTTTTGCTTTATCGAGAGCAATTTGCACAAACGGCAAAATATCGAAATCTATCGAAACTTTGTTGCCGACGGAAATTTGCCCGTCTTCATAGAAATTATTGCCTGTGCCGAGATAGTATTCGTTCTGAACGTTGTATATATACTTACCCGTCGCGGACTCCTTTGATTCCGTATCTCCCCTTGCGTACGGCGGGGTGTATTCGTATCTGCTGTCGAAAATACTCATTCCAAGCCACAGCATGTCGCTGAAGTTATTGCTTTGTTTATTGTAATTGGAAACGTACAGATAAAACATACATTGAGCGGCATGAACGACTTCCGAAGGAGTTGTCCTCATTTTATCTTCGAATTTATCGATCGAAGCGTTAAGCCTTACGCGTATCTCTTCTTTCCCGTATATCCTGGAAAATTCGTTACGATTGATGTTTTCCCTGGAAATTAAAAGATGCGGCCATTCCTGCGTTCCGTACCTGTCGCCGTAAACATAACATTCGCTCGCCTTAAGCCCGAGAGTAAATTCGCCCGTCCCTGTATTTACGCGAAATAGTTTGCTTTTGTTTTCGTACGTATACGTTCTGCCTTTCGCTGTAAACGTTGTTATCGAAGTATCGTGAAACGCATAGCGCGTGGACCATTGGCAAACGGACCAAAGAGGCGCGTCCTCTGTTGTTTTACCGTAATCGAAAACATAGCCGGTATCGTAAGCGTCGCCGAAAGTTTCCTCATCCGCATGCTCGGGATAAATAGGCAAACCAAGCCCGCGGACTTTAAAACCTCTTTTAAATTTTTTATCGGTGAGAAGCGAGTATCCTTCCGGCTCCTCTTCCTCCTCGCTTTGAGAGAAAGATGACGAGCTGTCCGATTGTTCTCCACCGCCCGACGGGTTTTCGGAAGAACTGCCGGAATGCGACGGGTTACCCGAACATGCAGTACCGCAAATTACAAAAAACGCAAAACTCATCAGCATTGCGAGCGTTTTTAAAAAAATGCTCTTCAAAATCATCCCTCCGTCCGGTTATTTTGTCTTTATATAGCTTTCTATCTGCAAATCCTTAAACGAAACGTCGATGTCGTAAGTACCGGGAAGCTCAAAACCCACGTACATACCGCTGATATACAAAGTATCCATCGTCGCTCCTTTCATAAGACCGCCTCGCTGGGCGTCGTTTAACGCACGTTCGATATACGGTATCATTTCCAAGTCGATTTCCACCCATTTTTCCGTCTGAATATTGCCTTGTTTGTCAAACATATTGTTCGACGGCGTAAGGTAATCTATCGAAGAAATATTGTAAATCCATTTTCCCGTAGCGGAACCTTTCGAGCCTTCGTCGATAAAACTCATACCCGTAGGATATGGCGTTCTGTTGTCGAATATCGGGAAGCCGAGCCATAACATATCCGTATAAGAAATAGCGCCTTCGGGCTTATGCGCAACGTAAAGGTACGCAACACAGATAGCCGAATGAAGACTCGGATCTGCTTCGCCTACCATTTTGTCCTCAAAAGAATTCATCTTGGCTTTAATGCGATATTTCAAAGAATCGGATTCCGAAACTTTATACTGTAAATCCGTTTCCGAATATCCCCATTCCTGAGCAATAAGCAAATGCGGCCATTCCTGCCCCTGCACGCGGTCGTATTTATAACATTCGCTTGCTTTAAGCGCAAGGCGAAATTCGCCCGTTTTTGTATTCGTCTCTACCGTTTTAGAGCGGTTTTCATATAAATATTTGCCGTTTCCCTCATCGGTAAAGCGATAATTGAAGCTGTCCGTCGTGTTATTTTTATCGTGAAAAGGATAGCGGGTGGCCCATTGGCAAAGTTGCCATTTCGGTTTTTTCGCGTCCTTCTTTTCGTAATCGAACCAAACGTTCGGATTAAAAGCATCCGTACCGAAAAATTCCACCGGATCGTTATATATGGGGTTGCCCAATCCTCTTACCACAAATCCCTTTTCAAACGTTCTGTCGTTCAATAAAGAGACGTAGCCGTACTCCGCGTCCGTGCTTTCGGAAAAGCTGCCCGACGAAGAAGAATCGTTTCCTCCGCTGTTGCATGCGCAAACGGAAACGGGTATAACTGCGGCAAATAATAAAGCTAATATTTTTTTCATTCTTTTAACTCTCAAAGTTTACTACAAATAAATCGCAAGGTAGCCCTTGTTTGTCGAAAATCGTTACGGTTTTTGAAACGTCCGCTTTTATTTCGTCCGTTATTTCAAAAACGTAACCGTATCTCACGCCCGAAAAAGCATGCTGAGAAGTAACGGTTATAATATTTTTATCGACCGTCACGGAACAATCGAAAGAGTATCCGGAAGCCGTAAATACTTCAAATCCGTTTGAACCGTTTTTCAGCACTACGTTTTCGCTCATTACAAGTTTAACTTCTTTATCGGAAACTATCTCGTAAGAAAGGACTTCGGGGGCGGCATTTTCGACTTTACCGTAAAAATTCCTCAACGTTTCCGACGCAAGGCGAGTGCCTATCGCGTGTTTATCTTTAGGGTGAATGTCGTTCCACTCCCCTTTATCGAGGTTTATCGCCTTACAGACAAGAGGATCTTTCGCCGCGACCATACCTATTCTTTCGTTTATAACACTGTACGCGGCGGGATCGGCGCTGTATCTTGCCAACTCCGCAACGCTGAACGTTAAATTGTTATTGTTGAAGAACTTACGCCAGGAGGCGATAAGCGTTCTTAACGCCTTGTTGTAATATCTTTGCGTACCGTTAGTATTCGAGCACCCCTGATACCAGCAAACGCCCCTGAAATTCAAGCCTTCCAATGGATAAATCAACCCGTTGAAGCCTTTATTCGGCGTAAGCGTGGGAAGCGAAGGATTGTAAACTGTTTTGCAATTCTCTTCGTAATCGGATAAGGTTTTTTTATCCATCCAGAACTCTATAAGCGACCCGCCGACGGCGTTGCATACAAGACCTACGGGGCAATCGAGCTTTCTCTCCATTTCCTTTCCGAAAATATATCCTACTGCCGAAAAGTTCTTTATAGAAGAAACGTTTGCGCCGAGCCACTTCGGATTTGCCGCAAATGTTTTGCTCGGCTCGTCCTGATAGTTTACCGAAAGAGAAACCATTCTTATTCTGTCGTTTTTGCATTCGTCTTTATCCGAATACAAATCGGAAAGAACGTTTTCGCTCCAACCGGTTTTCCATTCCATATTGCTCTGTCCGCTTAAAAGATAAACTTCCCCGACATACACATCTGTAAGGGTTCTTCTTCCGAGATCGCAAATCAACGTCATTTCAAACGGACCGCCTGCGGTCATTTTCGGGAGATATACTTCCCATTCGGAGTTTTTTACCGTACCGTAATATACTTTACCTCTGAATGAAACGGAAATATGTTCGCATTCTTCCGTTCCGGCAATATAGCCCCAAATTTTGTTTACGGCGTCTCTTTGTAAGCACATTCCGTTGCCGAACATCGGGTACGGAGTAATAATCATTTTAGCGTCTGCAGTGCACTCGGATACGTCAAACGTAGCCTTAATGTTCACATTTGCCATATCGTCGTCCGCAAATTCCGTAACGGAACAGGATTTTTCATATCCCTCCAGAAGTTCCGAATAATCGTTAGCCGAAGAATCGGGACTTTCGGAGGAAGAATCGCCGCCGTTACACGAAGAAAAAAAGACATATCATCATAAGTAAGCCGATCAGAACACAAAAAATTCTTTTCATATTTTTTTACTCTTAACGGCAACTCCGCCGAGGCACAAAACGACAAGAGATAAGAGCGAATACATTCCTATTGTTCCTCCGCAACCTTTTTTAGCGGGTTGAGTTTCTCCGTATACCAACACGTATTGAGTTTTGGAAGAGTTCATTTTAAATGAAACGTTTGTTTCCCCATCGATTTTATCGAGATCGCTGCCTACGATTTTATACAAAGCCGCATTGCCGAATTCGGAAAGATCCATCGTTACGTTTACGGAATCGATAATCGACACGCTCGCGCCGGAAGCCGTTTTGCCGGTAACCGTGAAAACTTTATAATTTTTACCCGCAGCCAAAAATTCGATGTTTTCTTTTGCCTGAGCGTATTGCTTTTCCGCAACGTCGGTCATTACAAGGCTTTCTACTATGCTCGGGTAAACGCCCGCATGCAGACTGCTTTCGGTAAGAGTTGCCGAAATTTTACCGCTTACGGCCTTTGCCGTCATGGGATTATACCCGTTTTTATCGGTAGCGGCTTTCCCTCCGACCGAATTGATCGTAAAGCTTGCGGCTTCGTCGCCCTCGTCTATATCCCAGGCGTCTTTATACATATAACTCATATATAAACGTTTGCCCGACGTCTTTAATATTTTTTCGAATCTACTCAAAGCATAATAGTCGTCGCCCCAGTTTGCATAGGGAATAATACTCGTTTCGTAAGCGGGCCCGTAAAGAAATTTATCTTTAATTTCGTCCGTAAGTTCGGAAGCGCTTTCGACGCCGAGTTCATGCAACGCATTGCTGTCGAGTTCGTCCCAATTAACCGTATCGAGACGTCTCCAGTAGCCGTTGTTTATTTCAAAAGCATAGCCCGTTTCGCCGTTGCTTTCAAAGGATTTTACGGTTATTTCGATATCGGAATAATCCGTTTTGACCGTCCAGTCTGTGTTGTAGAGCTGAATTTCCGACAACCAGTTTCTTCCCCAACCGAGGTTTCCGTCCGCATACTGTCCGGCGTTTGCGGAAATATTTCCGTCTCCGTCATAAGTAGGATATATACCGATATAGTTGAATTGAATTCTGAGTTTGCCGCTATCCCACGGGCGAACAGCAAACAGCATGCCTGCGCCGTAGTCGTTGGACCAGCTTTCGCTGTGTTTGCAGTAAACGGGAACTTCGTTATACGGATCCGTCTTTTCCGCCTTATCCGTAAACGTTATGCCGAACCATCTGTCGGGACTGCTCGTCTGCCAGGAATTTAACGAAACATTCATTGCGAAATCGTTAAGATTTACTTCGGGCATATAAGTTACGCCCATACCGCCCTTTGTAGTGGTGCCGCTTGCGGTAACTTTACCGTCTTTATGTTCGAGAGTCGTTCTTATATCCGTAAGTTTCATGCTTGTGCCGAAACCTTCGGATAACACATAATTAAAAGGTTTCCAATCCTCGGCTTTGCCCGAAGCGGTTTCTTCGGCAAACGTCGTCACGGACGCGCCTGCCGAAAACGTTAACGCAAGCAATAATGCAGCCGAAGCAATTATTTTTTTAAACATATCAGTTATTCTCCTTTCTTTTAACAAGAGCATAAGGTATAGCCATTGCGATAACAGCCAACACTGCCGACGACGTTCCTACAAGACCGCCGCAACCTTTGTTTTCGTCTGCGCCGGAAGAAGAACCTGAACTGTCGGAAGTTCCGCCACCGGTTTTTTTGCCATATACGATCATTTTTGTAATGGTCTCATTGTCGAATCTCAAAGTAGCAACGCCGTTCTCCGTCTTTGCGAACGAAGAACCGAGCACCTGAGCTTCTTCGTCATCGTTGATAAAATAGAATTTGAATTCCGAATAACCTTCGGGAAGATTCATGCTCATGGATACAAAATCTTTTAATCTGACGGTTCTTCCTCCTACCGAGGGAGCTACTTTGAAGTATTTAACTACTTCCATACCGAGAGATTTTCCTCTCTGAATAACAGTATCGTAATCGGCGTCGTCTTCGTCGTAATCAGTAACGTTTATACCGTCTACAGCGGAAGGATATACGCCGAAAGCGTCTAATGCGTCACGACCTACGGTGAGTGTAATTCCGTCCTTTTGTACTGTTTTGGACTGAGTATACGAAGGAACCGTTCCATCGCATGCCGCTTTTCCGTTAATGCTGTTTACTTTTAACGCAACTTCTCTGTGAGTATCGTCTTTATACATCAT
>CAKQLR010000010.1 GCA_934254725.1 uncultured Clostridia bacterium
TTAATTTTTTTTAGTATACTATCGTTTTTTCGATATTTCAATACAAATATTATATGTTTTTTTATAATTTTCTTTGATTTTATTCTCGGGCGCACTTATCGTTTTCAAAAATGCCGGCTTAAAAATCACGCGGCGTACGGCGAAAAATCGTTTGCGCCGTTTCATTTTATATTGTCAATGTTAACCCTGTATGTTTAAATATCGTACAAGTTGTAAAGATAAAATTAAATGAATATTTTTTCCAAATTGCCATATCGCCGTTATAAATATTTTTTGAAAAACAATTGACAAGCGCTTTTTTTAGTGATAGAATAAAAACAAAAGCAAAAGAAAGTATTTACTTTCGTTATTTTTCAAATAAAGGAATAAAACAAAAATGAAAAAAGTAAAAATTGCGTTAATCGGCTCCGGCAGAGCGGGAATGATTCACGCCCGCAATTTTCAGGGAAGGGTGCCGTTCTGCACCGTTTCGGTTGTTTGCGACGCGTTTGAAGAGGCTGCCGCAGCGGCTGCAAAAGAGCTTGGCACGAACAGGCACGAAACGGATTATAAAAAAGTGCTTTCGGACGAAAGCATAGACGCGGTCGTTATAGCGACCCCCACGAAATATCACTGCGAAATAGCCGTTGCCGCAGCAAAAGCGGGCAAACACATTCTTTGCGAAAAACCGATGGCTATGACCGTGGAAGAATGCGACCTTATGTATAAAACGGCAAAAGAATGCGGCGTTGTTCTTCAAATAGGTTTCATGAGAAGGTTCGACGCGTCGTTTATAGCCGCAAAAAAGATGGTTGACGAAGGCAAAATAGGCGACGTTGTAATGGTTCGCTCCAACACGCGCGGACCGAGTATTCCCAAGCCGTGGATGTACGATATTTCCAAGAGCAACGGACCTTTGGCTGAAGTTAACAGCCACGATATAGACTCGCTGAGATGGTTTACAGGCAGCGATTTTAAAACCGTTTTCGCTACGGCGGGAAACTACCGTTGCCCCGACGCAAAAAAAGATTTCCCCGATTTTTACGATAACGTGACTTTAAACGCGAAATTCGCAAACGGGTGCCTCGGAATGATAGACGGCGCTCAGGGCGTTTTGTACGGTTATGACGCGCGCTGCGAAATTCTGGGAACGAAAGGCTGTATTTACCTCGGCAACACGAGGGAAAATTCCGTTATCCTCTGTACTTCCGACATGAGAAAAAGCCAGGAATACGTAAACAGCTGGAGAAATCTGTTTACCGACGCTTATCTTGCCGAGGACTGCGACTTCGTGGAAACACTGCTCGAAGGGCGCGAACCGAGAGTTAACGGTTATGACGGAAAAATGGCTGTGCTCACCGTTAACGCAGGCAACTTATCCATAAGAGAAAACAGAGCCGTAGAAATAGAAAACGATAATCTGATATTGAGATAGTCGAAGAGGCGAAAAAAATCCCCTCTTCGCAAAAAGGAGAAATATGTTAGCTGCAAGAATGTATGGCGCGAACGACCTTCGCGTCGAAGAAGTTGCCGTACCCGAAGTAGGTGACGGCGAAGTATTGATTAAAGTTAAAGCCGCCGCCGTTTGCGGTACGGACGTAAGAATGCTTTCGTTCGGGGCTAACGGTATAGACGAAAAAAATCCCCGCATTTTAGGGCACGAATTTGCCGGTTTTATAGAAAAAACTGGTAAAAACGTAAAAGGCTATAAAGTAGGCGACAGAGTTGCCGTAGCGCCTAATTTCGGTTGCGGAATCTGCTCGCAGTGCATAAAAGGAAACGGGCATTTGTGCGCCGAATACAAAGCCACGGGCATCAATATGGACGGCGGCTTTGCCGAATACTGTCTTATTCCCGAGGACGCCGTAAGGGGCGGAAATATCTGCGTGCTCTCGGACGACGTTTCGTTTGAAGAAGGAGCGATAAACGAGCCTCTTTCGTGTGTTTACAACGGTTTCGAACACGCGCGCGTTCAGCCGGGTGACGTCGTTCTTGTCGTAGGTGCGGGTCCCATTGGCATAATGCACTGCAATCTTGCGCTTATGGCGGGCGCGGTGGTTTGCCTTAACGACGTTTCCGAAGAAAGGCTCGAAAACGCAAAAAAGATATTCCCCAAGCTGAATATCGTGAGCGGAAACCCCGAAAAAGAAATTATGCGCCTTTCGGGCGGCGCAGGCGCCGACGTAGTAATAACCGCCTGCCCCGTTCCTTCCGTACAAACGCAGGCTCTTGAACTTGCGGCTATAGGCGGCAGAGTGATATTCTTCGGCGGAATACCTGCGGGTAAGGAACCTGTAGGCATCAATACGAATCTTATTCACTACAAACAGTTAATCGTTTCCGGCACAACGAGGGCAAGCCTCGCTCAATACAGAAAAACGCTTGATTTCATCTCTAAAAAGGTGCTTGACGTAAAACCGCTCGTTACCAATTATTTCACGCTGGCGGAAATAGATAAGGCTTTCGATTACGCAAAACGCGGCATCGGATATAAAAACGTAATAAGATTATGAAACGCATACCGTTATTCGTCGGCACGGATATAGGCACGCAGGGAACTAAAAGCGTAGTTTGCGACGCCGAGGGAAATATTAAGGGAGAAGGCTATTCCCCCTCCTCTCTTATTTACTCGGCAAGCGGCGGTGTGTGGGAAAACGCCGAAAACATACTCAGCTGTGCGGTTTCTTCTATAAAAGAAGCAATATCGCGTTCCTGTGCAAATGCCGAAGATATCGCAGCGATAGGCATAGACTCTCAGATGTCCGGAATTATGGCGGCGGACGAAAATTTTAACGCGGTCGCTCCGCTCGACTCCTGGCTTGACGAGCGTTGCGCGCCGTACACGGACGAGCTTAAAAACAAACTCGGCGACGAAGCCATACGGCAAAGCGGCGGGCAATTCGTCCATTCGCACGCGTCACGCGTTCTGAGGATGAAAAACGAAAGCCCCGATTTGTATAAAAAGACGAGGAAATTCGTTCAGCCGAACGCCTTTGTCGCAGGGCAAATATGCAATCTGAAAGCCGACGACGCGTTTATGGATTATACGTTTTTGCATTTCAACGTGTTTTCCGACAACCCGAACAAAAAACTAAACGAGGATTTACTATGTAAATTCGGAATAAGCCCGGATAAATTTCCGAAAATCGTTTCCCCTTTTGAAGTTGTAGGGAAAACGGGAAAGGATTTCGAAAGAGAAACTGGTATACATTCGGGCACTGCGGTAATAGCGGGTTGCGGTGATACGGCGGCTTCGGCGCTCGGCTCGGGAATAACCTCCAAGGGGCTGGCGTACGACGTTGCCGGAACCGCTTCCGTATTCACGTGCTGTACGGATAAATTCAAGCCCGACGCGGAAAACAAAACCCTTTTGTATGCGCGTAGCGTGATAGACGGTTTATATACTCCCCTCTCTTACGTTTCGGGCGGAGGGTTATGCCTTAAATGGTTCCGCGATATCACGGGGGCGACTTACGAACAGCTCGACGAAGAAGCGCGGAACGCAAAAGCCGCAGAGGAAGGTTTGTTCTTCATCCCCCATTTTTCGGGAAGGTCTTTTCCGTTGGATAACGGGATAAAAGGCGGCTTTGTCGGAATAACCGGAAAAACCACCCGCGGGGCGATGTATCGCGCCGTTATGGAGGCGCTGGCTTTCGAGTACAAAATATTCGCGAACATACTCGTTTCGTCCGGAGCAATAAACAAAATCGATGCCGTATACGGCGTAGGCGGCGGGGCAAAAAGCAAGATATTTTCTAAGATAAAGGCTGACGTATTGAATACGGAATACCGTGCCGCAAAGGTAACGGATTCTGCTTCGCGCGCGGTGGCTCTTATGGCGGCAAAAGGCACCGGATATATTTCAAAACCTATAGAAGAAGCGCTTTCCGTCAAAGACGAAGAGGCGCAGATATTTACCCCTGACGCAAACAAATACTCAGAATTAGTAAAAGAATATAAAAAAGCGGTGGAATGTTCTTACAGACAGCCGCGTTTTTAAGGAGAAAAAAATGATTACACCCGAACAACTTGCAAAATATTTCGATCAGACGTTACTCAAACCGTTCGTTACGGAAGAAAGGCTTAAAGAATTCTGCGAAGAAAGCGATAAATACGGCTTCGCAATGGTAGCCATCAACTCGGCACCCGTGGCTTTCTGTAAAAACGTACTTAAAAACAGTTCCGTTCACGTCGGTGCTGCGATAGGCTTCCCCCTCGGTCAGACAACCATCGAAGATAAGGTGTTTGAAACAGAACAAGCAATACGCGACGGAGCGGACGAAATCGACTATGTGGTCAATCTGGTCAAGCTTAAAAGCGGCGACCTCGGATACGTTGAGGACGAGATGCGCCGTATCGTGGAAGTTTGCAGAAAAAACGGCAAAATTTCAAAAGTTATCTTTGAAAATTGCTATCTGACCGACGAAGAAAAAAAGACACTTTGCCGTATCGCGCTCAAAGTTCGCCCGGACTTCATCAAGACGAGTACGGGCTTCGGTACGCCCCCTGCGGGAACGCCCGTCGGAGCGACCATTCACGACGTAAAACTTATGAAAAGCGAAGTAGGTAACGACATAAAGGTTAAAGCAGCCGGCGGGGTAAGAACTCTTGCGGACGCCCTTGCCATGATAGACGCGGGCGCGGAAAGAATAGGTACCAGCGCAGGCGTGACGATTGTGGAAGAACTGAAAAAACTTTCGGAAAAAGCGTAAAAAACTGTTTATAAAAGACGGTTTCGACAATCAAACGGTTGAAAAAATTACCGAAAAAAGTTATAATAATTAAAAAACTTTATCGGAGAAGCGTATGGAAGAAAAACAATTTTATACGGCTGAAAGAAGAATGGCCATTTTGTCGGAACTGAGATTGATGAGAAAAGTTTCGGTTAACGAGCTGAGCGAGAAATTTTCGGTTTCGACGGCAACGGTAAGAAGCGATCTTGCGGAGCTTGAAGCTCAGGGGCTTTTAAAACGCACCCACGGCGGAGCCATACCCGTATACGGCACTTCGTTCGAGCTGACTTCGACCGAAAAAGAAAGAATGCACAAAAACGAAAAGCTTGCGATTGCCGCTTATGCCGCAAAATGCGTGGAGGACGGCGACACCATAGCCGTGGATTCCGGTTCTACCATGCGCTTTTTTGCCGAAATGCTTTCGGAAAAGAAAAAACTTACGGTAGTTACTTACGACATGCGCATTGCGGGGGTATTCGACGCGTTTGACGGCGCGAAAGTTATCCTTGCGGGCGGGGTTTTGCGCAAAGGCTTTTATTCGTGCGTGGGAGAATTTACCACCGATATTTTAAAAAAGCTTAACGTAGACAAAGCCTTTATAGCAACTAACGCAATAGGCAAAAACGGAAAGCTGAGCACTCCAGACCCGTTGCAGGCGGAAGTTAAAAAGAGCATGCTCGAAACGGGAACTCAGAAATATCTGCTTGCGGACGGCAGTAAATTCGGCGCGACGTCGCTTGTGAATTTTGCCGACGTAAAAGATTTCGATTGCATAATTACGGATTGTTCCGCGCCCGATTACGCAATAAAAGACATAAAAGAAAGCGGAACGGAAATAATTACGGCGTAGCGCGCTGCGGAAAATCTATTCATCCCGTAATACAGGCGCGTTTACGATTTAAGGTGCTATGAAAGAAATACAGAAAAAAGCAAAGGAAAACGCTTTAAAATTATACGAAGCGGCGCACATCGTTTTAAACGACGAGGAAAAGAAAAGACTTGAATTCTGCGATTACGGGCTTAACGATTTCGACAAAATAGGAACGATAATTTTAATTTACGTAAACACTCCCCGCGTTTGCGCAAAAGAAATGGCTCTTACCCCCTATCAGATTTGCCCCGAACACATTCACCCTCAGCTCGGGGATTATCCGGGAAAGGAAGAAACATTCCGTTGCAGATACGGCGAAGTTTATCTGTACGTACCCGGCGAGGTTACCGAAAACCCGCATGCGGTAGTTCCCGAAGAAAAGAAAGATACATTTACCGTATGGCACGAAATACTCCTACGCCCGGGCGAACAGTACACGCTTAAGGAAAAAACTCTGCACTGGTTCCAGGCAGGGCCTCAAGGCGCGGTTATTTCCGAATTTTCGACGCCGAGCTTCGACGACAAGGATATATTCACCGACCCCGCAATCAAACGCGTAGGTAAATTCGACTGATTTTTATATTCGACTATTAAAAAAATCTCCCGTAAAAAGGAGATTTTTTTTGCGTAAAACAGTTTTATGAGCTTTTCCGTGCACGAAATATCAAGTATAAAAACTCTTGGTGGAGTTGCGGATTGTCAGAACGGACGGCAATACTATATGGTTTTTATTAAGCGTGTAGTGATGTATAAGCCCCGAAAGAGTAGTCATTGCCGTTTCGCCTATAAGCGAAGCGTTTTGTTTTATGGCGGTAAGCTTTACTTCCATAAAGTTTATCATATCCGAAAAATCGTCCTCATACCCCACAAGGGAGATATTCTGAGGAATTTTTTTACCCAATTTATTCAATACTTTTATTGCATTGAGCGTAAGTGCGGAATCGAGCACCAACACCGCCGTCAGCCTTCTGTTATTTTTAAAATAATTTTCTATAAGTTCGCTTTTTTCTTCTTCGGAAATATTCGGCGGGATTGTAAGGCAGTACGCTTTATGTACCGCAATGGAGAAACTTTTTACAGCCGAGCGATACCCCATCGTTCTTTCGGTAACCGAATTGTTCTCGTTCGGAGACGGGTAGATAAGCCCTACGTTTTTATGCCCCATATGGAGCAGACGGCTCGTGGCGCTTTCCACATCGAAAAATCCGTTGGACGAAATGGACACGAACATTTCCCCGTAAATCTGCGCGTCTATAAAAACCGCGGGCAGATTGTTGCTTTTCAGCAGAGAAAGCGTTTCCTTGCAGTTCAGATTATCAGCGAGATACATAATAACCCCTTTTACGGAGGAGGCTATAGCCCTGTTAACGCATTCCGCCTCTTTTGCGGAATTTTTTTCGCTGGTCATTACTATCATCGTAAACTGGTTTTTAAAAGCCTCTTTCCCTATCGAATTTATTATGTCCTGCATAAATTTCGAGCTTAAATCGGGCACAATTACGGCTATCGAGTCGGGCACGATCGCCTTCATACGGCGCAACAATCTTTCCGCCTCGTTGGAAATAAAAGCCCCGCTCCCCTTGACTTTATATATGTACCCCTTTGCTTTCAGATTTTCCAGCGCGGGGCGGCAACTCTGCCTGCTTACACCGAGCAATCTGCATAAAGTGTTTTCGCTCGGTATGCGTACGTTCCCTTCGGAAACGTGCTCTTCTATGAAATTCAAAAGATACTGTTCTACTTTGTTTATTTTAGTTGTCATTACAGGCTCCTTAAATTCAATTATACATAAACGGCTGCAAATTGTCAACCGCGCAACAACAAAAAAGCAACATTGTTCAATGATAAAATATGTAATTACAAGTTTTATAAAAACAGGCAAAAAAACGGGCAAAAACGAGAAAAACGCGAGAAATCGGTATTTACAAATAAAATAAATCGTGTTAAACTTTATTCAAAGAATGGTATAGGGATAGCTATAGCCATATAGAAAAATCGGAAACGAATTAAAAATACATAAACGCAGGAGTCTTTTTACAAAATGAACAAAAGTATTATAGAAGACGTTAAATTCCGCAACCGTTTCGGGTTGAAGGGTGTTTCCAGCGCTATAACCGGGCAGAGAGTACTCGGCGAGGCAAAATGGAAAGGCGCTAAAACCGGACACATCTGGACGCTTAGCGAATGGGCTTCCAAACACCTTTTCCTTGACGAGATGAACGAGGAAATCATAGATGACGGAATAAATTTTTGCAATCAGGCAAAGTCCGTAAAAATTTACCCCGGTAAGGGAAAAATTTCACTCGCTCTGGATTCAAGAAAGGAATACGACGGGCACAGAAAAGAAGGCGAACCTTGGGCGCATTTACTGCTCGAACAAGCCATACCCATGGAAAAAAGAGTATCTTTAAGCCAAATGGATAAGCTGTTTATGGAACTTGCGATAACCATTTCCAAGTGCGATATTTATATGACGCCCGAGGAGTTCAAACCGGGCTTGCACTCGGCACAGGTCAGCTGGTTCCTTACGGTCGAAAACGGCAAAGGAAAGGTATTCGATATAGAAGGCAGACC
Source organism: uncultured Clostridia bacterium (assembly GCA_934254725.1). Classification (GTDB taxonomy): domain Bacteria; phylum Bacillota; class Clostridia; order Christensenellales; family Borkfalkiaceae; genus RGIG3732. The sequence goes on from CAKQLR010000010.1 coordinate 8,158, forward strand.
CGATTATATGTGGTTCGGCGTGCCTATATTCGATTACAGATACAACAAAATAGAAGGCCCGCAGGTATTCCTCGATCACGGAACGCAAAAGGTTATTTACGGAATGAACAGGGGCGATTTCATCAACGGCCCTATTGAAATAGGCAAAGAATACAAGTTTAAAATAGACGTGCTGCCCGAGATAAGAAAGGCGTTCGATATAGCTAAACGCCAGGGCTGGCTTAAAGGCGCGGAATGGTCGGATATGGCAGTAGGTTCCATGAATTTGGGTTGGGAAATACCCGGCACGTTCGATTGCGAATTATTGATTAACAAAATAGGCATCACTTACGCCCCGAAAGCGGACGAAGAAAACACAAAATAAGGAGATAAATAATGAAAAGAACTTACGAAAGGTGCGACTGCCCCGATGAGGAAATATACGTTTCCGAAAACGACGGATATTATAACCTTTATTTAAAGAGCAGATACTACGAGCAGAACACCCTCAAAGACGAGCCTGCAGTAAAGACAGTTCCCGACAGAGAAGCTATAGCAAAAGCTCTGCCCGAACTCGTCTGGGAAGGACACGATACCGCTGTAGAGGCTTATAAATACGCATGGGATATAGCTTTCAAACACGTAAAATATCCTACGGAAGAAAACGGTTTCGTAAAAAGCTATATAGACACCTCTTTCAATATGAGTACTTTTATGGGCGATTCCCCCGCTATGATGGAATTCGCAAAGTACACTAACCATCTTTTTGAACTGAGAGGCACGCTTGAAAACTTCTACAGAAAACAGCATATAGACGGCTTCATCTGCCGAGAAATACGCGGCGATAATGGCGACGACAGATTCCACCGTTTCGACCCCATAAGCGTTGGTCCCGTATGGCTTGCGCTTACAGAATGGGATTTATACGAATACAACGGAGATAAAGAACGCCTTGCGAGAATTTTCGACCCTCTTATGGGCTTACACCTCTGGCTCAAAAAGCACCGCACCAATCCCGACGGAAGTTATTGGTATACCGGGCTTTCCTCCACTATGGATAACCAGACGAGAGTGCCCGAAGGTTATAGTTTAAGACTCGATCACGCGGGAATGAGCTGGCTTGACGCAAATTTAAATCTCCTTCTCGACGCAGACGCGCTTATCGCCATGAGTAAAGTACTCGGCAGAGAGAGCGAAACGGAAATTCTTAAAGAAGAAAGAGAATTCCTTTTAAAATATCTTATCGAAAAGCATTGGGATAAAAAGCGCGGCTTTTTCTACGATGTAAACGCTGACGGCAGCTTTAATAACTGCAAGTCCATAGGCGCGTTCTGGGCGTTGCACGTCAAGGGTATGCCCGATTACATCATCAAAGAGCTTGTAAAACACCTGATGAACAAGAACGAGTTCAACAGAATGAACCCCATCCCCTCCATTTCCGCAGACAGCGAAGGGTATTCTCCCAACGGTTTGTACTGGAGAGGCGGCGTTTGGGCTTGCACAAACTATATGGTTCTCAAAGGTTTGATGAAACTCGGCTATTACGATTACGCTTACGAACTTGCTAAAAAACATAATGCCTGCATCGTAGGTATGTTTGAAAAGACAGGTACTTTGTGGGAATGTTCCGCACCCGACGAAATGGAACTTTCACGCCCCAGCGCACCTGAATTCGTAGGATGGGCGGCTCTATCCGTTACTTCCGACGTGTTCGAATTCGTATTCGGCATCACTCCCGATCCTCTGGCGGGCAAGATAACCTGGAACGTCAACCTTACCGAAGAACACGGCGTAAACAAATATCCGTTTGCGGGACAGCTCCTCAACATTAGATGCAAGAAGAGAAACTCTTCGGACGAAGAACCGGAAATTACCGTAACGGGCGGACATGCCGAAGTAGTTGTCAAGTGGAACGGAAAAGAGAAAACCCTTAAATTCTGATTAAGAAAAAATTCTTAAATTATAAAAACAGGAGGAACTTAGATGAAAAAGGCGTTTTTAACGGCGTTTATCGCAATTATCGCGTTTTCCCTCTTATGCTTTGGTTTTAACGAAAACCGGGCAAACGCGGAAACATGGACCCCTTCCGTACAAAAAGGGGTTATGGACGGGCTTGTGCCTATCGGTCACAGCGGCGGTTCTTACGGCAATCCGAACGAATACGGTTCAAAGCTTATCCCGGTAGAAGAACGCGGCGTAAACAGAGGTATCTGGGAACTCAGCGTCGCAGGTGGCTGGGGCTCGAGATATTCCTACGATTACACCGTGGATTTAGACAATTTCGAAATAACCCTCGACTTGTCTGTCGTAAACAACGACGGTTCGCAGATAGCCGTTATTTTCGGGTCGCGCATAGGCGATTACCTTAACGCGGAAAACGGCGGCTTCGGCATAAAAATTTGCAGACACAACGAGCAATACGGCATTGTCGTTTCAAATCAGTCACACACGAGAACTATTGAGGAAATATCCCCCGCTCCCTCGGTTTTCCCCTGGGATAGCCAGAACTCGGGCTATGCCATCACCGCAGAGGACGGAATTATAACTATTTCCTTTAAAAAGAACACATCCGATTTTACTTTAAAACTCAACGAGAACGAATATTCCGTACCCGTTTCCGCAGTGACGGATATTCTCGGCGAAAATACCAATAATGTATATTTTGCCGTAGGCAGCGTTTCGGACGCGACGGAATTTATCAGAATAATCAGCTTGAAAGAAACCAATTCCGCTAAGTACGAAGAGACCGTTCCTGCGATTATTTCGTCCATAAACGCATATGCCGATGCAGCTAACGGAGCGCTGGACACACCCGAGAAAATCGTAAATGCCGAAACTCTCGGCGAAAACTGCGGATACAGCAAGCTTTTAAGACACGACAGAGTATACTTCGAAGAAAAAGTAAATGCCGCAGCCGAAAAAATCGAAGCGGCAAGGCTCGCTTTAAACGAAACGGGCAAGATTGCTCTTCTTAAAGCCGATACGACAAAACTCAAAGGTATGCTCGACAACGCAAAGACAAATTCGGAACTTGCCGCGGCAGAAAGCTATGCCGAGACCGTTAAAGAAAAAGATATAGACGGCATAGGCGAAATAAGCGAGCAGAACAAACAGAGCTTCAACGAGGCTGTTCAGGCTTACGAAGCCGTTACGGCAACCACCGAAAACGCAAGAAAACGCGTGGTTTTAGCGTACGTAACCGCTTACGAAGACCTTGCGGAAAATATTTCCGGCATAGACGAACTGAAACAGATAGAAAAATGCAGAAGCGACATTTACGTTAACCTTGTAAAACTGTCGCAGGACGATAAAAACGAAATAGCTTCTAAGCTCGTTTCCATACAGGAAAAGGTCGAAAAATTAAGAGAACTTCCCGGTTGGAACAAGACCGAAAACGAACTTACGTTCAACGGCGGAAATTACTTTGAGTTTTCTTCCGTGAGAGGCACTGGCAGCATTACCTATAACAAACCGTTTAAGGTAAACAACGTCAAATTCGAAATAGCGGTATCCGGCACAAGCGGCTGGATTGCGCTTTCGCTCTCCAAAAAGCAGGAATCCTTCCACTACAACACGAGTACCGAGGCAGGCATCGAAGAAATGCAGAGTAACCCCTCGCTTGTATTTATGATGCAGTCTATCGGCGGAACAAAGGTAGGCATTGAGGTAATGCTTATTAAATCCACGCATACGAGCTTCTTCTCCGCTTCGAGAGGAACTATGATAGTCAACTGCGCGGAAGGCGAAAAGATAACAATAGAAATCAAAGCCGAAAACGACGTCAATTCCACTTACGCGAACATCTGGATAAACGGCGAAAAATTCACCGGTACGCCCATAAAGAACAGCGAATTGAAAGGCGCGGTAGGCTCCGACTTCAACGGCTATCTTTCGCTTGTGAAAAACGGCAGCATGTCCATGAGAGTTAATAAAGTCAACGGAAAGAACGCAACCGCCGAAAATATCAACGATATTACAGCTATCGATGACGATTCTTCTTCCTCGTCCGACAGCGGAAACACTTCCGGCGGCAGCGATTCCGGTTCATCTTCCGAGGAACGCAGAGGTTGCGGCTCCGACATAGCAAACGAAAGCATTACGCTGTTCGCCGTTCTTGCGGCAGGCGTCGCTATAGTGTGTCTAAAAAAGAAAAAATATATTTTATAAGGAGAAAACGATAATGAAGAAAAGACGTTATTTGGCAATTATATTGCTTGCCGTTGCGTTCTGTTTCGGCACCCTCGGCTTAAAATCCGTTTTCGGGTTTAAAACCGCTTACGCCGAAAGTTGGACCCCCACTGTTGAGGGCGGAGTTCTGGACGAAAGAATTCCTTTCGGTCACAACGGCGGCTCCAACGGAAACGCCGATATATTCGGTTCAAAACTCATAGAGGATCCGACAATCGGGGAAAACCGCGGCTGGTATGAATTGCAGCTTGCAGGCGGATGGGGTTCCCGCTATACGTTCGACTACAAAATCGACGTGCGCGACACTAAAATAACTTTAGACCTCTCAAATATGAATAACGACGGATATGTCGCTCTTATTTTAGGCGCCGGAAAAGGAAACTATTTTAACGCGGAATACGGCGGATTCGGTTTTAAAATCCACGTACACAACGATCAATACGGCGTTGTTATTTCCAACGTAATACATCAGGCTACGATAGAAAGCATTTCCCCTGCCCCCGCTCCTCTGCCCTGGGATTCCGGCAATACCGGTTACGTGGTCGAGGCGCAGGACGGGATACTTACCGTTTCCTTAAAGCAAACGAGCGACGACGTAGTTACTATTTCGTTAAACGGAACGTCTTATCAGGTTCCAGTTACGGAATTCACTAAGATTTTAGGCAACGATATATCCGACATATATCTTATGGCAGGCGCTTTCGGCGACGCCAAAGAGATAATAAGAATGACTCTTGTCGACGCTCAAAGCAAAGCTTACGAGCAGAAATTGCCCGAATACGTAGCGACCGTAGTTGCGTATGAAACCGCAGCAAACGCAGACCTTACGAAAGTACAGAACGTTCTTGCCGCAGAAAAACTCGGCAGAGCTGTTGCTTTGGACGGAATGAGAAATTACGACCTTGCTTACTATAAAGCGCGTTTAACCGCGGCAGAAACAAAAATAAGCGCGGCAAGAGAAAATTTATCCGTCGAAAACAAACTCGTAGCGTTCGGCAGCGACGTAGAAGAACTCAAAGGTATGATTTCTTCCGCCAGGACCAACGAGGACATCGCCGCCGTTGACGAAATGGCAAACACGATTTCCGAAAAAGACGTACAGGCGATTGAAGCAAGCCTCACGGACACCGTAAGAGCGCAGTACAACGCGTTAAAAGCCGAATTCGATAAAACGGTAACTTCCATAGAGACCGCAAGGAAAAACGTAGTGCTCGGATATCTTGCGACGTATGAAGAAAAGATTAATAATGTAACTTCCGCTGCGGACGTTCTCGTTCTCGACGAATGCCGCAACGCGATAAACGAAAACCTCAGAAAGCTTTCCGCCGAGGATAAATCCGAAATAGGTCTTAAGCTTGTAGAGCATGCGGAAACGCTTGAAAAACTGACGGCACTCGAAGGATGGACGACGAGCGAAGGCTCCATCGTATATACCGACGGAAAATCCTTCGAACTTCTCGGCAAAACGGCTTACAACGATTTATCCGAAACGAGAAGCGGCTCCTCCCTTACTTATTCCGAAAAGGTAAAAGCAAACAAATTCTCTATAGAATTGAACATTACCGAGCAATCCATGAAATTGTTTGAAAACTGGATCGGTATTTCCATAACCCGTAACGCAGACAATTTCTTCTACGCTACCGACGCAACCAACGAACAAACGACCGAAAAACTTCAGAGCAACCCCGGCATAGCGATTACTCTCGAAAAGAGAGCCGGAAACAAGTTGTACGTCGAATTGTTTATGATTAAAACCACGCATACCTCCATTTATTCCGCTTCCAGAGGACAAATGCTCATCGACTTCAAAGACGGCGACACTCTGAAAATAAAAATAGAAGCTGCAGACGACGTAAACGCAACGTATGCGAAAGTTTATTTCAACGACCAGCTTTTCAGCGGAACTCAGATCAAAAACAGCGAAATTAAGGTTGCCTTAGGCGGTTACGAAGGATATCTTTCTTTCTCGTTCGCTAACCCCGGCAGCAGCGTCAAGGTTAATAAAATCAACGGTGCAAAAGCGGTAACCCCCGCAAAAGCCGACAACGGAACGGTTGACGAACCCGATTCGTCTAATTCTTCCGGAAACTCCGGTTCTTCCGGCAGCTCCGGCGAAACGCCCAATAACGGCAAAAAAGGTTGCGGCTCCTCAATTTCCGGTTACGGTATGATTATACTTTCGGTTATGATTGCGGGCGCTTCCGTAGTTTTCGTTAAAAGAAAAAAATACAACAGCTGAAACTAATAAAAAATAGGAGATAATGATATGAAAAAGGGTAAAAAGTTTATAAAAATGCTTGCCGCGTTACTCGCGGTTACCTGCATTGCGTTGCCTTCGGCTTCCTGCAAAAATAACGGCACCGCCGAAAAAACCATCGTTATAGACGGCGGCGGAGATATAGGTAACTTTAACACTACCGTTTCGATGACCAAGTCCGAAGTTAACCCCTTCCCCTACAACACACTCGAAACTCTCTGCAAAGAATGGGAAGCTTCCCACCCCGGCTATAAAGTAGTCGTAAACAAGAATTCGTACGGCGGCTCCATAACTTCGCTTCGCCCGCTGTTCAACGGACGCACCGCGCCGGACATCGTTTATATGAACGGTTCCACCGTGGAAGAAGATAAGAACAAGGGTTGGTTCGTTCCTCTGAACAAATATTTTAACTCTAAAAACCCTTACGCTCCCGAATATGACAAATGGATCGATCTTTACGACATAAAAGAATATGCCGCGGCGAGCGACGGAGAGAGATATTACGTCAACCTCGAAAGAATCCCCATCGGTATTATTTATAATGTTGACATCCTGAAAGCAGCCGGATATACCGACGCCGACGGCAACCTTAAACCTCTCGTTTCCTATACCGATTTCAAAAACGCTCAGAAGTGCGTTTCAGATTATGCAAATGCAAACAAGAGCCTTAACATCAAAACTTTCCTCACACCCTATCGTTGGTACGATATTTACCTTGAAAGCAACGTTTTCGGCAATCTTTTAAGCACGTGCGACCTTAACGGCGACGGACACCTCGATACCGAAGAATGGTGCTACGCTTACACCAAGAACTACTGGGGAATCGATACTCCCGCTTACAGAACTTATCTTAACCTCGTAAAAGACAGATGCGAATACTTCCCCTCCGGCTACGGTCAACTCGTTCCGCTTACCGAATTCGTTGGCGGAAAGTGCGCGTTTATCGAGGGTGTAGGCGGAACGCTTCGCCAGATTTCCGCAAACAGCGCGGTTAACTTCAATTACGAAATTACCGGTTATCCCCAGCTTTCCAAAGCGGATATAGAAGAAGCGGGCTTTGATTCTTCCTGCTTCACCGAAGAACTCCGCAACGGCAGACGCGGCTCCGCAGGTTACGGCACCAGCTGGTGGATTACCAACAGCGCGATGGATAAAGGACAGGAAACGGTTGACGCCTGCGCGGACCTTCTCATGTTCCTTACCGCTCCCAAACAGAACAATAAGCTTATAGGCGACCTCGGCGGCGGTATTCCTCTTAACCCCGAAACCGAAGAAAGCGTACCCGCTTATTTGCGCCCGGTACTCAAAATGTACCTCGAGGACAGCAAAGATCCCGACAAACTTGCCTGGGGCGTTGCGAACAGCTGGAACTGCTTCGGCGCGGATTACAGCGCATACTTCCTTAACGCTACGTTCTCGTTCATCGACGGCGAGAAGACCGAAAGCGATCTTGTAAAACAACTCGGAAACCAAATCAGAGGACTTGTTGCTCAGAATATAGCGGAAAACGATTACGATACTTCTAACTGGTAAGGAGTTTTAACAAATGAATGATAAAACAACTCCCGCGGTGAGCGCGTTAAACAGAAACGCTAAGCTTGCAAAAAGAAAAAAGTATAATTACCGCGCGTATTTATGGCTTTTACCTGCATTTTTGCTGCTTTGCGTGTTCAGTTATATCCCTCCCGTACTGTCTGCGGTTACGTCGTTCTGGAAATCGAACGGCGTAACGATGATAGAATTTAAAGGCTTTCAGAATTACATCGACGTTTTAAAGGACCCGTTGTTTTTAACATCCCTTAAAAACGTACTTATCATTACCGTAGCGACCTTTATTCTATCGCATGTGGCTAACCTGTTCCTCGCGGAACTGCTTATAAACCTTAAATGGGAAAAACTTTCGGCGGTATACAGAATTTTATTCGTTATACCTATCGTAGTACCCGGTATAGTCGGTCTTATGATATGGCAAAAACTTATTTTCGTTCCGTCGGAATCGGGTCTTGCCAACATAATACTCGGCTGGTTCGGAATTGAGCCACAGGGCTGGTATTTCAAAGAAAAAACCGTTCTGCTCGCAATAATTCTTACGGGTTTTCCCTGGGCAGGCGGCACCACGATGCTCATTTACATCGCATCCCTTCAGGGTATTTCCTCGGAAATGATAGAGGCGACCAAGCTTGACGGCGTGGGTCCCTTCAAAAGGGTTATTTATTTCCACATCCCAATGATGATGGGTCAGATAAAATACTTCATCATAACGTCCGTTATCGGCGGTATGCAGAACTTTAACCTGCAATTGATTGTGACGGGCGGCGGTCCGGGCGTGGACGGAGCTTCTATGGTTCCGGGTTACCAGATTTACTATTACGCCTTCACCAAGAGCGATTACGGCAAGGCAAACGCTTTAGGTATAATACTGTTCGTAATAATAATGATTCTTACGGTAATAAACAACGTGTTTATCAAAAACAAGAACACCGAGGAGGTTGACGCGAAATGACGGCTTCTTCAAAAAAAGTTATTACCGGAATGAAAGTAAGAAACCTTACCATAGCGATATTGATGAACCTGGCAATCCTGTTCTTCCTTGTTTTTGCCTGGCTGTCTATGTACCTTATGGTAATAAAAAGCCTTAAAAGCATAACTCAGGATCAACTTTACCCGTACACGTTCACTTCGGTCGATTTCAGTACGGTATGTCAGAACTACGAGTTGGCATGGCTCGCCATAAAGCAGTATATATTCAATTCGTTCGTTATTACGATTATACAGACTTTAGGCTCGTTGCTCGTGCCGATTATTACCGCGTACGCCTTCGTACGGTTCAGATTCCCCGCGAAAAACATACTTTTTATGGCTATACTCGCGCTGATGATGATACCAGGCACTCTTACGCTCACAAGCTCGTACGTTATAATCGTCAAACTCGGCTTGCTGAACAGCTTCTGGGGCATAATTCTCCCCGGAATAACCTGTACCATTCCTATGTCGCTCTTCCTTTTGCGTTCGTTCTTCGGCGGAATATCCAAAGAATTTTTCGACGCGGGCGAGATTGACGGGGCAAACGACGCGGTTATGCTGTTCAAAATAATGATTCCGCTTTCCATGCCGATAATTACCGTTCTTGCGATAAACTCGTTCATGGGCAGTTGGAACGACTACGTTATGCCGAGCCTTGTATTGCTGAAAGACGAAATTCAGACGATATCCGTCGCGCTCGTTTCGTTTACCGATCAATATTACAATATGACCGGTGCGTACAGCGTAGCGTTTGCGGGTTACGTTATCGCTTCTATCCCCCTTATCGTTCTGTTCTCGATAGGTTCGAAGCAGTTCATAGCCGGAATATCCGCCGGTGCGTTCAAAATGTAGTTTGCGAACGATTATTCGTTTTGCTTACTTTGTTACCGACGTATGCATGAGGTGAAAAATGAAAAACAACGTTAAAAAATTATTCGGATTAGTTCTTGCCGTGGCTATCGGGGTTATGCCCGTTTTAGGCTGTAACGGCGGGGACAATTCGGCTGACGAAAACAAACGAATAAACCTTCTTATGGATCCGAACTACGCCACGGGGTTCGAGGTAACCCCGCCGGGCGTACCGGTTTACGATGACCTCGACAAAGAAGGTTATTACGCTTATCCTATTAAAGGCAATCTCGATTACAACAAAACTGCAACAGGCACGGGTCCGCTGTGGCAACTTGCGCAGCACTCTTCGGCATACTCCCTCGTTGACCCGGCGTACAAAACGCCGAAGGTGATTGACGGCACGTACGTCTATTCCACCCCCGCGACCACGTTCTCGGTCAACCCGACGAAAGGCGCCGTTACTCTTGCGATAGACGGCACGAAGGAATACTCAAAGGACGACGACGGCGACGGAATAAGGGACGGCGTAAATCTTTTGCCCAGGCAGGGATACGAAAACTGGGTGCATCTTTTGCTCCTCTCCACCCTTTACCCCAAAATCACGTTCGGAGAAATAGACAAGCTCGAGTTCGAAATAGATTTTACCCTTAACAAATGCGTAAACGTGCTTGAAGAAAGAGGCTTGGGAGATCTTTTCAACTCCGGCGCTCACACCGCGCAGATTACTATGTACTTTGTAGTTTACAGTAACTCCGCGGCGGATCAGGGCAAATATTTCTGGTTCGGGGTTTCTATGTTCGACGCGAGATACGAATCGACGAAACCCGCCGCCATGTTTGACACGGGCACGAACTCCCTGATGATAGGCACGGGAACGGAAGCCGTTCTTTCCGAACCCGTCAAGACGGGCAAAACCTATCAGATCCGCTACAACATGATAGACGATATGAAAAAGGGGTTAGAAACCTGCCATGAAAAAGGCGTTCTCTTAAATACTACGGTGGACGATTTGTATTTGTGCGATTTCAACCTCGGTTGGGAATTACCCGGCATTTACGACGCGTCGATTACGTTTGAAAACTTCGGCGTGTATGCTACTAAAAAATAATCGAAAATATGACAGGAGGCTATGATAAACAATGAAAAGCAAAATTATTTCTCTGCTTTTATCCGTGCTATGTCTGCTTACGTTCGGCTTCGGTTGCACGGGCGGGAACGATTCCGGCAACTCCGGCAGTTCTAAACCTTCCGCTTCGGACGACAGCTCGTCAACGAGCACGTCGGACACGACAAGCGGAAGCGATTCCGAGGACCCCGAACCTACCGAATACAGTTTCCTTTCGGACAGAAAGTTTGAAAACGGAATAGGCATAATGGGCATGAGCGACGCTACCGGCAGAAACAACTTCGGCTACATCGATTTCAGCGGAAAAGTTGACGCGGAGCAAAACAGCGTATGGACGATAGGGCAGTGGTCGGGCAAGAGCAACCTCGCGCTCGATAAACAGGAAACCCTGCTTTCGGACGGAAGTTACCAATACGTTGCGGGCGGTAAAAAAGTGGTAGTTAATCCTCAGACGGGCAAACTTACGCTCGCCATAGACGCAACCAAAGAATACGACCACCCGAGGCAAGCCGGAGAAGGCTGGGTTCACAACCTTATAGAACAAAACTTCAAACAGAGCAAAAACGTGGGCGACGTTTCGCACGTATACGCAAAGATGAAGTTCACCATAGACAAGTGCGATAAAAAGATGACGAACGCAGAATTCAACGGCAACCTTCACAACGCGCAGTTGCTCTGGTATATTACGATAACGAATATGCCCGAAGAAACCATTTACGACAGCACGACTAAAACCTGGTCGAGAGGCAAAAAGGGCGACTACATCTGGTTCGGCGTTCCACTTTGGGAAGCAAATTCCCTGCAGATAAAAGAAAGCTGCAGTTACGATAAAGGCACAAGTCAGTTTATATACGGCTTGGATAACAGCTGGTATTTAAACGTTCCCATTGAGCCGGGCGAAGAGTGCGAGTTCAAATTCGATATTCTCCCCTATGTTAAAAACGCACTGGAAACCTGCCAGCAAAAGGGCGGAATGGTAAACTGCACTTACGATAACCTTTACGTAAGCTATATGAATATGGGTTGGGAAGTCCCCGGCACTTTCGATTGCAGCGCAACGTTCGACTACTTCGACATAACTTACACGGATTAAAAGATAGTTAAAAACGGCGTAAATCCCCTATATCTCGCGGGATTCGCTATTTATAAAAACAACTTTTCATTATACAAGGAGGAAAACAAAATGAAAAGACGGAACTTATTAACTGTTATGCTTGCTGTAATAGCCGCTTTGGCTTTTACTTTGGGCATAACCGCAACGAGCGCGATTTTTGCGCATGCCGACGTTATAAACCTTAACGCGGGAGAACCGAACTGGGGTTGGGCTTACAACGAAGGCGACTGGGAAATAACGCCCGGAGAAGACGGCTCGACCGCTCTTAAACAGACAAAGGCAACCGACAACAACAGACTTCCTAACGGAGTAGCTATTGCCCTTGACGGATTAAGCCTCGATATGACGTTTAATTCGGAAGGCGGCTTTGCTCTTGCCTCTTCCCCGCACGCTTGCTACGCTACGAATTCCGCGCTTACGATGAAGATGCAAAACCTCGGCTGGGGAAGACTTGATTTCTTCATTACAAAAAACGGTTCCGACGCATGCATTTATGAAAACGCAGGCGACGCGCTAAACCAGACTAATGCGGGCACCCATATCGACGGCGGACCGGCAAATCAGGTTTTGTTTAATATGGGCGGAACTTTCCCCGTTACCGTAAACGTTACCTTCTCAAAATACTCCACCTATCGTTATAAAATGGTCGTAACCGGCGATATGTACAACGGTATGGCTAACAAAAGCGAAAATTCCGTTACCTATTACATCAACGTTAAAGACTTTATAGGTTCGGACGGAACAAGCGGTCTTTTTGAAGCAACCACTGCGGACAGCGTTAAGCTTATCGCCCTCGGCAACGGAAACGGCAACAGCGAAATGACCGTTAAAGCCGCTCAGCTCGGCAAATCCGAAATAGTTTTCGACGATGAAGCCGGCGATGTAGCTCCCATCGATTTAAACGGTTGGGGTTGGGGCACAAACGAAAAAGACTGGACAAATCAACTCAATGCGGACGGTTCCTACACCGTAAAACAGGGTTCCTCCGCTGAACAAAACCGCTATGCTTGCCCTGCAAGAATCGTTCTTGACGGGTTATCGATAACGGTAAACTTCAAGCAGCTTGGAGCAATTGCGTTCGGCAGCAATCCCTGGGGCGCTTACAATACCGACAGCGCGTTGATTTTCAGACTTACAAACGATTATGACAGAGGAAACATTTTGATTTCTTCAAACGGCACGGAAGCGGGTATGAAGTTCTATCCTACCGCGGAAGACGCTCTTGCTCAGCAAAACAAGGGAACAACGGTTGACGGTCAGCCCACAGGTTCCGTATTATTTACGAGCAAGACGCCCGTAATTAAATTCGACTTCAAAAGATATTCTACCCGTCGTTATCAGGTTACTTTGACTTCCGACAGCCTTTACGGCGGTATGGCGGGCAAGAACGGCAATTCCGTTACTTACTTTGTAAACACCGACGATTTCAGCGCATTATTCGAAGACGAAGCTCAACAAACCGTTAAGCTTATAGCAATAGGTAATACGGACGGCAATGCGGAAATGATAATCCGCGCAATTCAGGGAGATACTAATACTTCCGTTATAACAGACCCCGAAAAGGTTGACGAAGTATGGGACGCTATGCTCGAAGACGAAATAACCGTTTCCGAAGGAAAGAAACTCGTTACTTTCACCGAAAACGATGTAAACGCTCCCTCTGCAGGCATTAACACCGCTGTTGAAGTGCTCGAAAACGGTGTAGCCGTAGTTTCCAACGCAAACGGCGCTGCTTGGGGCGACAGATCCGGTATGTATAAAAACCTTCAGCTTGACGGGCTTAAGATTACCGCTTATTACAACCGCTCCAAAGTAGGAAGCCTTGCTTCTATTATCTTAGGCGACAGCCCCTGGGGTTATTACGGCGAAGGCAACCTTTGCATAACTTATACTTTATACGCAGATAATCAAGCGCGTATATACGTAGGCGCTAACCATGACATAAACGGCGACGGAGGACCTTACACCGCTTATATGTATAAAACGCAGGAAGCGGCAGCGAATAAAACGGCAGATCAAAAACAAAACTGCATTAGATTCGACGGCTCCCCCGTTAAATACTCCGTAGAGTTCACAAAACTCACCGACGAAGTATACTCCATGACCTTTAAGGTATTGAACGAAGTTAACTTCCATTGGGCAAACGGTTTCCCCGAAGGAACCACCGATACGATAACGACGTACATCAACGTTACCGAAATGTACGGCGGTCAGGGCGAAGCTGTAGGTAACCACTTATTTACAAGCGACGGTTACGTAATGCTTTCCACCGCTTCCGATTTAGGTAAAAAAGACGGTATGAAGACCGCTTACTATGTTGAAACGCCTACCGGCGCCGTAATGGAAGCGGAAATCACTTTGGAAAAAGACGCTTACGAACTTAACGGCGAAACTGCTAACGCGGTAGTTACCGAAGTAAAGGGCGACGGCGTTGTTATCGCTCCCGAATACTATGACGTTACCTATGTAAACAATACGTCCATAGGTACCGCTACGGTAAAAATCACCTTCAAGAACGGTTACAGCGGCGTATTCACCAAAAACTATCAGATAGTAGGCAAGAACGCTTCCGCAGCGGTTGTTACGCTCGAGTATCAATCGGTTGTTTACACCACCATGCCTAACGAACCGAAAGTTTTATCCGTAAAACTCGGCGAAACGGTTATCAACGCTTCCGACTATACCGTTTCTTACAAGAACAACACCAACGTAGGTACCGCAACCGTAACGGTTACGTTCAAAAACGCATATTCCGGCAAAGCCGAAGCTACTTTTGAAATTACCAAAATTCAAAAGACCACGACCGCGGAAGACATCGTTATTAACCTTGACGAATTAACCGTAGAGAAAATTCAGGCTCTCGGCAGCAGTTACACCTACACCATTACAGATAAAGACGGCAACGTTGTTGAAAACATTTCTTCCATAACCGGCGGAACTTACACAATTACCGCGGTTAAAGAATCCGCAACTACCGTTGAAACGGCTACCTACACGCTGACCGTTAACGCAGACCCCGAAAAAGGTTGCGCAGGTTCCGTAGGTATCGGCTCCGCTATATTGAGCGTTGCTCTCTTTGCGGTTGCAGGCTTCTTCCGTAAAAAAGAAGAAAACAGATAATAAGGTATAAACACTTACTCCTATACTATATACCTTACCTTGTACGCCCCGAGTTTACTCTCGGGGCGTACAAAAAAACTTTTCTTAAGGAAAAAATTATGTTAAAATTTATTAAATCCGCTTTACACGAAACAGAATACATACTCAGCGATATGCCTAAAAACGGTTCGCTTTTTACTACCGGCAACGGCTATATGGGCGTTCGCGGAAGCCTTGAAGAATTCGGAGAAACAAAAGTTCAGGGTGCGTTTGTAAGAGGTATTTTCGACCAGATAGTAGAAATCGTAGACCCGTTCCCCGATAATATTTACATGAAAAAATATTACTTCGACGAGGAACAGTTAAAGAAATTCCAATACCAGGATTCCTGTATTAACTTCCCGGATTTCCTTCTGATGAGGATTTTCGTAAACGGAAAAGCGTTTTACTCGTGGGAAGGCAAACTGAAAAAGTGGAACAGAAATTTGAACGCGAAAAACGGCGTTTTAACAAGAGAGGTCGTCTGGGATGACGGCAACGGTAACGCTTTAAAACTTAAATTCGAAAGATTCGCTTCGTACGATAACGAGCACAAATATATACAGCGCCTTACGGGCAGGGCGTCCGGCAATGCCGAAATTAAAATTTTAGCAGGCATAGACGCCAACGTAAGAACAAACGGACAGATTATTTCCGAAAAGATTTCCGGTGAAGCTACCGCGACTAAAGTTGCCTACTCCTTCCTCGTCGGAAAAAAGTACGGCTACACCGCGGATATTGCTTCCACGACGGAATTTTACGCTGACGGACAGGCTGTCGCGGCTACCCCTTACGAGAGCGACGGCATATACGCTCAGGAGTGCGTTTTAGGCAACTGCAAGACTTTTTCGGTTGAAAAGGTAAACTACGTCTACACTTCGCGCGACGGCGAAAAAATGCCGATAATGCTTGAAAAAGCCGACTTCTTTAACGAATATTCTCTTCACATAAAGAAATACAAGACCCTTTTTGACGCGATAGACGTTAAAATAGAAGGCGACGATAAAAACGATTGGGCGTTAAGATTTGCAAACTATCACACGCTTATTTCGGCAGAGCTGAACGACAGCATTCACAGTTTATCGGCTAAATCTCTGTCGGGTGAAAAGTACAATCAATTCGTTTGGTGGGACTGCGAAATTTACCAGATGCCCGTATTCACCCACACCCTGCCGCAAGTAGCCAGGCACGCCCTCGAATACAGGTACAGAATGTTGCCCGCGGCAAAAGAACTTGCAAAGAAGCAAGGTATGCAAAAAGGCGCAAGGTATCCGTTCGTATCCTCGGTTGACGGCGACGAACACGTGTGGATATACGCACGCCACCCCTTCCTGCAAATTCACATAATGTCCGACATTATGTACGCCGTTTGCGATTACTTCGACAACACTGCAGACAGCGAATTTTTGGAAGAAAAAGGGCTGGAAATGCTGCTTGAAATTTCCCGCTGGTGGATGCAAAGGGTGGAAAAAACGCCGCGCGGCTATGAGATTAAAAACGTAACCGGCACGGACGAACACCACGACTACGTGGATAACGACGCGTACACGAACTATCTGACCGCTTATGTCCTGAAAAGAACGGTCGAATTCGCTTCTTTAAACACCGAAAAAACCGCCAAAACTATTGCGCGCATAAACTTTACCGCAAAGGAGTTATCGTTGCTTAAAGACATAGCCGAAAACCTTTATCTGCCCGTTACCGAAAGCGGTATGATACCTCAGTTCGACGGCTACTTCGACCTGTCGAGAGAGCTTGAAATCGACGGCGCTGGCACGGGCAAAAACTTCCAGATGAAACAAGCAGGGCTTTATCACTTAAGCCAGGTTATAAAGCAACCGGATGTTGCTCTTTTGTATTCCTACGTAAACGTGGGCGATCTCCCCTACTTCAACGGCAACTGGGATTATTACGAAAGCATGTGCGAAGCTTCTTCTTCGCTCACCTTCCCCGTACACGCCGTATGCTCCGCAAAAGCGGGCAGACCGGGCAGCTTTTTAAAGTACTTCGGCGAAACGCTTTTTATGGATATTAAGGATATTCACAGCTGCGCCTTCCAGGGAATTCATGCTGGTTGCGCCGCAGGCGGTTGGTATGCCGTTTATGCCGGAATTATGGGTTTAAGCGTGAAAAAGGTCACTATTTATGCAACGCCTTCCAAAATGCCTTTCTGGAAATCCGTTGAACTGAAGTTTAAAGTAGGCGATACTTTAATAAGCGCAAAGCTTAAAAACGACGAATTCACTTTGACAAAATTATCCGGCGCAAACGTAAAAGTTTGTTTGAACGGAGAAGAAAAAATATTAAAGAGAAGCGTTTCGTGCAAAGCGAAAAGCTGACGGAGGGAAAGATGTTTAAAAGGTTTTTAATGTTTATTCTGAGCTTTACGTTCCTGTTTACGGCAACCGCCTGTAACGGTCGGAACGAAGATAATTCTTCCTCTGACACAGGGCACAGCGAAAGCTCCGATACGGGCAACAGCACAAGCGACGACACTTCAGAGGAGGTTTTACCCGTGAAAGAAATAGTTTACACAGATATGCTTTCTTCTAAAAACATAAACTTTTTCGGAAGAAATTATGTAAACGAAAGCCTCGGAATGGTTGAGTTCGACTACTCGGCGGCAGGCTTCGAAACGGAATTTACCGGGACAAAACTTACCGCTACCTTGTACGGTAAAGACATAGCGGGCTACGGCAATACATATCTGTCAGTTTTTGTCGACGGCGACGAAAAGATATTAGAGCTTGAATCAAACAAACAAAAGGACTACGTGTTGTGCGAAGGGCTCGGCGAAGGGACTCATCGCGTAAAGGTTTTAAAGAGAACAGAGCTTGCGTTTACTCAGGCGGGTATATCCAGAATATGGTCGGACGGGGATATTCTGAAAGCCCCCGCGAGAAGAAAACTGAAATTTGAGTTTTACGGCGATTCCATTACCTGCGGATACGGGTCCGTTTCGGAAATCGGCGATAAGGGCTTTAAAACGGCAACCGAAAGCGCACTATCCACTTACGCGTTCTTTACTGCCGAACACTTTAACGCCGAGTGCAATTTTATTTCATACAGCGGCTGGTACGTTACTAAGAGTATAGACGGCACCGAGGGCGGAGATATATCTAAAGTTTATGACAAGTACTCTGCGGCAAACACGGACGAGTGGGATTTTTCCTCCTACGTTGCGGATATAGTAGTAGTTAACATAGGCGCAAACGATGAAAACTACGTTAACCTGAACGTTTCCGATAAAAACACCAAGGGCGAAAGAATAGAATATTTCGACGTAAAATATACGGCTCTTATAACAAATTTAAGGCGAAAATATCCGAACGCATATATTTTCTGCGTTACGGGAATGCTCGGTGAAAACACGCTGCCCAACACGATTTTAAGTGTTGCGGAGCTGAAACAACTCGACGGCGACGACAAGATTTTCGCCACCACCCTGTATGCGAGGGATAATCCCTCGGAACTCGGTACCGACGGGCATCCGAGCGAAAGCGCGCACAGAAAAGCCGCAAACGACTTAATAGAGATGATAACCGACTGCGTTCCCGCGGAGGTCTTAAACAA
Organism: uncultured Clostridia bacterium; assembly: GCA_934254725.1. Classification (GTDB taxonomy): domain Bacteria; phylum Bacillota; class Clostridia; order Christensenellales; family Borkfalkiaceae; genus RGIG3732. The sequence goes on from CAKQLR010000010.1 coordinate 26,908, forward strand.
ATGACCGACGATTTATATTCTCCTTTTTGGAATGGCAAGGTAACGGAAGAAAGCGTTATCCTCGTAAAAAACGGCGACGAAAAGCCGAAAGGGAAATTACTCTTTTCCCCTTCGGAAATTTTAAAAGTTACTTCCTATGACGGAGCAAAAGAATTTGAAGAAAAGGATTACTCTTTTTCGGGAAACGAATTTTTTGCGGAGGATAATTCCCCTCTCCCCTTTATGACCGAGGAGATGACGCACGGGGAAGGAAAAGCCAAGGAAGAAGGTCTCGGCGTGATGGACGGGCTTGTCTTTACCGAGGGCACGGGCATCGTAAAGTATCAGGTAAAAGTCACATATATTTATGACGCCGAAAAATACAAATGGGGCGTTTTACCCGAGAAAAAGGGGACTTCTTTAACAAATCTGTATAAAAAAGGTCGTAGCGGAAAGAAGCTGAACGTTCTGCTTTACGGCGACAGCATTGCCGCAGGTTGCCATGCTTCTTCCGTGCTGAACTATCCCCCGTATTTACCTGTTTGGGGTAAAACGGTTTCCGAAAAAATCGGGGAATATTTCGGCGGAGACGCGACTTTTACGAATATTTCCGTCGGCGGATATATCAGCCGTCAGGGGCTTGAGAATATAGACGAAAAACTTTCCGCCGTGGAAAAAGGAAGCATAGACCTTGCCATTCTGCACTTCGGAATGAACGACGGCTCGTGGAAGGTCACTTTTGCGGAATACAAGTCCAACATGCAAAAGATGATTGACGTTTTAAGGAAACACTCCCCCGAATGCGATATTATCATCGTTTCAAATCTTGTGGCTAATCCCCTTTGCTCTCAGGATACGGAGCTTACCTCGTCATACCTGGCTGCGGATAAGGAGCTGGAAACGGCTTGCGAAAGAGTAGTCACCGTGGATATGACAACCCTTTGCCTTGAACTTTTCAAGACGAAAAAAGGGTTGGATTTATACGCAAACGACATAAACCACCCTACGGATTTTCTTGTGAGAATTTTCGTAACTTATATAACCGAAAGTATTTTTTAACGGGAGATGATTTTAAATGAAAAAATTACTGTGCATATTGCTTTGCCTTATGTTATCTTTTTCTCTTTTTGCCTGTAACGGAGACGATTCCTCTTCTTCGTCGTCCGATTCCGGCAGCACAACCGAAAGCACGGATACCGGAACAAGCAGCTCGTCGGGCGATGAAACGCCCGCAGACGACAAACGTTCCGCAGAATACGTTTCGCTCTGGTCTACGGATACCATTACGAACGAAACGGTAATGCTTCAGGAGGACGAAACCGGTTGGATTGCAGGCGGCTTGCTGTTCGAGCCTACGGAAATTCTCGAAATCAAGAATTACGACCTGACTATTTCTTACGACTCTTCCGATTACGTCATGAACGGCAGATATATGGAAAGAACGGAAAACTCAGAAATGCCGTATATGAGCTACGACATAGTAAGTTGTTCGGATTTAAGCGGCACTAACCTCGGCACACTCGGCGGATTGGTGTTCACCGAAACGAAAGAAATAGCCTCATATCTTTTAAACGTAACCTATAAGTACGACAGAACTCAGGAAGATTGGGCTTTCCGCCCCGAAAACAAGAGCGACGTTCTTACGAACTTCCAAAGAAAGCTCAAAGAGAAAAAGGATATAAAGCTGTTTTTATACGGCGACAGCATAGGCGCGGGTTGCCACGCTTCTTCCGTACTCGATTACAACCCCTATATGCCTATCTGGGGTAAAGCCGTTGCAAACGAAATATCCAAAAAATACGAAACCAAAGTTGATTTCTACAACGCTTCTCAAGGCGGCTGGACAAGCGCGGACGGTGCGAGAAACATCTCTCAGAAGATTTCCATAGTTCCGTACGAAACACCGGATATAGCCATAATAGAGTTCGGAATGAACGACGGCAGCGCGATGGTTTCGGCAAAGACTTACGCGGGCAACATCAAAACAATTATTGCAGGCATACGCGAGAGCGCGCCCGATTGCGATATAGTGCTTATTTCCACAATAAAAGCAAATCCCCTTTGCGGACAGGATAAGGAACTGACGGGTTCATATCATAACGAAAACTTAAAAATCTGCGAAGAGTACGAAAGGTGCGTAACCGTAAACATGACCGCCCTTTGCGACGAACTCTATTCCAAGAAGGACGGGCTTGACCTGCTTGCCAACAACATTAACCACCCGAATGATTTCCTCGTCAGATGTTTTGTAATGAACATTCTCGACGTTATCGAGGGCTGATTATGAAAAAACTTTTTTCCGCGTTTATTGCGATAGTATTATTGTTAACGAGCTTTGCTGCGTGCGATAAGGAGCCGAATATACCCGATTACGACCCATATGCAGATTTTCTTATCGGCGGCGTTATGCAAAACGAAACGGTCGTTCTTATAGAAGGAGCGGACGGCAAATATTCGGGCAAACTTCTTTTTACACCCGAAAAGGTTATATCGGTCAAGGATTACACTTTGCAAAAGACCTTCGACGAAAGCGAATACACGATAGAAGGTAACGTTATTTCGACGACGAAAAATTCCACCCTTCCCAAAATGACCGAAAAGATGACGACAGGCGAGGAAGACAAGGATATTTACGGGTGGCAGTCATACGATACCGGATACGTTTTTACCGAAGGATTAGGCATTTTAATGCACCAGGTGGCGGTTACTTACACTTACGATAAATCCCTCTCTTTCGGCGCTATTCCCTCATACGAGGGGGATAAACTCGTGAATTTTTCAGCTAAACTCGGCAAGAAAGAAAAAACGGGCGTATTTCTCTACGGTGACAGCATTTCCTACGGATGCAGTTCGTCCGCAATGCTCGGCACCGCGCCCTATCTTCCGGACTACGGAACAGGGTTCGCGGAAGAACTCGGAAGGAGAAGCGGAGCAGAAGTCCTGCTGTATAACGGCTCCCAGGGCGGCAGAAATTCTAACGACGGAGTAAACGGGCTGGACTCTGCTTTAGAAGTGTCCAATTCCTTCTTCGGCGGTAAGCCGGACTTGTTTATCATAGCCTTCGGAATGAACGATTGCGCCCATAAAATCAGCAGAGAAATGTATAAACAAAACCTTGTGTCGATGATAGAAAAAGTGCGTTTAAACTGCGAAAAAACGGACATTTTGATTATTTCCACCATTCTGCCGAACGTAAAATCTTCGCACGATACAAAGCTTATGGACGAGTATAACAACGTGCACGACGAACTTATAAACAGCTATGAAAGAGTTATAAAACTGGACATGACAAACTTTACGAGAGAGCTGTATAAAACGAAAAACAGCCTGGACGTACTTGCCAATAACGTAAATCACCCCTCCGATTTTCTCGTTCGCTGTTACGACGTTTGTCTGTTGAAAAAATTGTATAAAGGAACATATTAAGAGGTTTGAAAATGCTATTCGAAAAAGGACAAAAAATTGTTTTTGCGGGAGATTCCGTTACAGACGACGGCAGAAAACGCCCCGTAGGCGAGGGTTTATGGGGAGGCTTAGGAAACGGGTTTGTTCGCTTTATCGACACGTTTTTTACGGTGGATTACCCCGAACTTATGCTAAGGTGCGTTAACATGGGAAATTCGGGCGACACTTCCGACAACCTGCTTGCGAGGTGGGACGACGACGTTACCGCATTAAACCCGGATTACGTGGTTTTGTGCATAGGTTTTAACGACGTGTGGCGGCAGTTCGACAGCCCCTGCCAGACAGAACAAGCCGTTTCTCCCGAAAAATACAGGGAAAATCTTAACGCAATGGCGGATAAAACCGACGCGAAAATGATCTGGATGACGCCGTATTATCTTGAGCCGAACAAAGACGACCTCATGCGCAAGCGTATGGACGAGTACGGCGCGATAATGAAAGAAGAAGCCGAAAAACGCGGCATTCTTTGCATAGATTTACAGCTGGCGTTTGAAGAGATATTAAAACATCTCTATCCCGCGTTTATAACGTGGGACAGAATTCACCCGGGTTGGGTAGGCAGTATGATTATCGCCCGCGCTTTTTTGAAAAACGTCGGGTATAAAGCGGTTTTATAATCACACCGCATAGAAAAAGAACGGTTTCTTTTTAAAAAATCGTTCTTTTTTATTTATAAATATTATGACCCTTCGGTCGAGAAACTTGAAATAAATTTCAGAAAAGTTTTTCGCCTTTTTTGCGTTCTACAGTGTAAAGCTTCCCGTCTTTTACGTATTCGAAAATTCCGCTGTCCGTTGCGAAAAATCCGCCGTTCTTTTCGGTAAAATAGCCGACGGGAACAAATTTGCCTTTTAAACCTATAACGCAGCTGCCGTTTACGACGGGGACCGCGGTGAACAAATCGGCGTCAAGACAATCGAGCTCGGCGGTAATTTTTTTATCCGCCGTGAAAATGCCCATATACCCTTTTTTATAGGAATATAGTGCGTATTCCTTCATTTCGGAAAATTCCGAAACGGTAAACTCCGCAACGTTCTTTTTTTTCGCGTCGCAGTTAAAAGCAGCTATCAGCAAATTTTTACCAAACGTATTCCAAGCTTTTATCGTTCCCGCATTGTAAGCGTCCTTGAACAAATCGCCTTCGGAAATACGCGCGTTCGTATCGCATAAGGGAACTTTGCCGTCCGACGAACATAACGCTTTCAGCAGCTTTACGTCGGCTGTTTCGGAGTTATCCGCACAGTAAACGGGGCCGCCCGAAATTGCCCTTGCCACGGCGTGAAACAACCCGTGATAACCCGATTGGAACATATCGAAATCGCATATAAAAAACGGGCCGTAATACAAAACGTTTTTAAGGTTGTTTACAACGTGAGGGGCGTAAGATTTTACATCCTCCGGTATGTAATCCTTGGAGCTTCTTATGAGAGGAATATTCTCGGAGGTAAGCAGAAAATTGACCGTTTCAGAGGAACAAGCTATGGCGTTGTAGTTAAAAAAACTGCCGATAACGCGCGATAAAGCGGACATATATCTTTCGTAAATCTTATTTACGCCTTCCTTTTTACCGAAAAGTTCAAGCCAGCCTATCGCGTCGATTTTCACGCCCGTTGCGCCGACCGACTTTTGATAAGAAAGATAATCGCGGTAAAAATCCTCTATCCTTTCGTAGGGATAATTGCATTCCGTCCCGGCGATATTCAACGGATAAAAATCCTCGGTTACCGTGTTTACGGGCGACGGTTTTTTCTCTTTCTTTTCGCTGTTCGGCACGTCAAAAGCGTCGTTTACAAGGTCGTAATCGAAAGGCTTGGAAACGCCCGTCCAGTAGCCGTAAAAAGTCTGCCAGAAGATAAATTCCGAAACGCCTATGCTTTTTAGTCTTTCGGTAAAGGCTTTCATTCCGCCGGGGAATTTTTCGGTATCTTCGCGAAAATCTTTAAGCATTGCCTTTTCATCCTGCTGCCAACCGTTATCCAAAATCAACGCGCCGACGTTCAGTCCATTTTCTTTCCACTCCGTCAAAAGATTATAAATCTTTTGCGAGGAAATCTTGTCGTAAAAGGCGTTGTACGTGCAAAAACCGAAGTAATCAGTGAACGACGGGCAAACCTTTTCGCCGACGAGTTTACAGCTTTTAAAGCGTTTTGAAATCTCGCGGGCAGATGCTTCCGTCAAAGCGAAAACGTCTTTACCCTCTCCTACAAAACAAAACGTGCTTTCTTTTGCAGTTATATTATCGTTTTTTGTGTCCAGAACAATATGTAAACCGTCCACATCGCCCTCAAAATAGGTAACGAAAGCGCTGTCCGTCAAAGCGTAAACGGCGGCATATCCCCCGCCGCGCTTTTTTACGATAGCAAAAATCGTCTGCCCGGGCACGAGAGAAAAATTATCCACCGTAACGCTTTCTATAAAACAAGCGTTTATTCTGTAATAACACAAAATTTTTTCCGCGTCTAAACCAAGCGGAAAAATCACCTCTGCCCGCGCAACGGCTTCATCAAACTTTACACGCCAAAAATCACCTTTTGCCGAAGCGTCTTTTTTTAATTCGTAATTTACCATATTATATCTGTCCGTTTTGTTTTTGCGAGCCGCCCGCTTTTAAAACGGACGGCTCTTTTTATGTTGTTATGTTATTATTCCGCTACTTCTATTATGGAGAAGTTGCCAAGGTACATTTTCAGGGGGTGTCCCGCCATAAAGATCATGTACTCTTTATCTGTTTCGAGCGCGGTGAATTCCGCACTGTAAGTGTGTACACCTTTCTCTTTGGAAAGTTCCGGCATAGAGGTAAAGCCCGTTGCGGAATCCGCAAAACCGCTGTATTCCCAGCCTTCTGCCTGTACGATATAGTAAGTGAACGTGATTCTGTATTTTTTACCTGCTTCGAACAAACCTCTTGTTCCGGTAAATTTAAACGAATCGTTTTCGGCTTTTGTGTTATCGAGATACAAAACTTTATCGCCGAAACCTTCTAAATCGTTTAACACTTCGGTTTTCGAAACTTTTACGGAATTCGTTACATCCATAACGTAACCGTCCTGATTCCAGCTGTAAGTTCCTTCCACGCTGTCGTCATAAGCGTAGTTCGCATCTTCGACCTCTACGATGGTAAAGTTGCCGAGATACATCTTTAAAGGATGTTCTGCCATAAAGATCATGTACTCTTCGTCTGCCGCTACAGCCGTAAATTCTCCGGTGTAGGTGTGTGCGCCTTTCGCTTTGGAAAGTTCGGGCATAACTTCAAAGCCCGTTGCGTCCGCTCCCGCAAAGCCGCTTAACTCCCAACCTTCTGCCTGTATGATGTAGTAATTGAAAGTAATTCTGTATTTTTTACCTGCCGTGAATAAGCCTTTTGTTCCGGCGAAGTTAAACGAATCATTATTTGCGTTAGTGTTATCGAGGTATAAAACTATATTGCCGTAACCGTCTAAGCCCTTTAATTCCTTGGGTTTTCCGATTCTTTCGGAATGATTTACCTTCATTACGTAATCGTTCTGATCCCATACGTAGCTGCCGGGCGTGCTATCATCGTAAGCGTAGTTTGCTTCGCCGATATCGATAACTTCTTCAACCTCTATGATTTTGAAGTTGCCGAGGTACATCTTTATAGGATGGCTCATCATGAAAATCATGTACTCTTTATCTGCTTCGACAGCGGTGAATTCCGCACTGTAAACGTGCGCGCCGACTGCAGAGGAAAGTTCAGGCATAGCGTTGAAGCCGGTAGCGCCGTCTCCGCCAAAACCGCTGAACTCATAACCTTCCGCCTGTACGATGTAGTAATTGAAAGTAATTCTGTACTTCTGACCTGCTTCAAACAAGCCGTTAGTGCCCTTAAACGTGAAGGAATCGTTGCCTGCGTTTGTGTTATCGAGATATAAAACCTTGTTGCCGTAGCCTTCTTCGTCTTTCAAAACATCGGGTTTGTCAACTCTTTCGGAGTTGGTTACGTCCATGATGAAGTTGTTCTGATCCCAACTGTAAGTGCCTCTGACCGAACCGTCGTACCCAACGTTTGCAAGCTCTGTGATTTTGAAGTTGCCGAGGTACATCTTCAACGGATGATTTGCCATGTAAATCATGTACGAGAGATCGCCTTCCAACGTGGTGAATTCTCCGGTGTAAGTTTGTGCGCCTTTTGCCGAGGAGAGTTCGGGCATAGCCTTAAAGCCTGTCGAGCCGGAGCCGCCAAAGCCGCTGAACTCGTAACCTTCCGCTTCGATGATGTAGTAATCGAAGGAAATTCTGTACTTCTGCGTTGTCTTGAAAAGACCGTAAGTGCCGTTAAACTTGAAGGAATCGTTGTTTACGTTAGTATTATCGAGGTATAAAACCTTGTCGCCGAAGCCCTGTAAATCGTTTAATTCTGCGGGTTTGTCGATCCACTTAGACCAGGAGACGTTCATAACGTACTCGTTCTGATCCCAGCTGACTTCGCCTTCTACCGTTTTGTTTGCGCTGTAATTGACGTCAAGCAACTCTATCGTAACGTCGCCGAGATAGTACTCTACGTTTTTGTTTGCCGTGTAGTTAGAAAGTTCGTTCCTTGCGGTGCCGAAGTTTTCGTCGCCGATTTTAGCCGTGAAAGCGTAAGAATAATACTCGTGCAAACCTGTTGCGTTTTTAAGACTCGGCATAGTTTCAAAGCCGGTTGCGTCGCCGCCCTTGAAGCCCATATAAAGTCTGTTGCCCTCGTTCGCTATCATATAATAGTTGAACGAAATAACGTAAGTGTAGCCCGCTTTGAACGCGCCGTTCATACCGACGAACTGAGGACCGGTACTCTTAATGTGGACAACCTTATCGGAGAAGCCGGCTTTGCCCTGAAGTTCTGCGGGGGTATCGATAACGGTACCGTTTTCTACGATGAGGGGGTTAACCGACTGAACCCAGGTTTTGGAGCCGTTTTGAATTATTTCTTCGTCGATGCCGACAACGGGATCGTAGGCGGTTATCTCAAAATCGTCGATTGCGAAAGTCATGTTTACGTCCGGATCCATAGAGAAGAACGCAAGGTTAAGAGCGGTTTCTCCCTCGGTGGTGTAGTTAAAGTAACCTTCGTAAGAAATGGTGTTGCTTCCCTGCGATTTAATATAAGCGTCGAGGTCTAACTGTCTGTCCATAGAGAAGTGTCCGTCCGCAGGGCGGAGAGAAACGTAAAATCTCTTGTCCGGGTTGCCCTTAATAAGCTTACCCGTGAACTTAACTTTGTAAAAACCGTATTTGTTTATATAATTGCTTACCGAACCAAAGTATATTATTTTACCCATTCCGGTAGAATAATCGAGAACAAGGCTCGTTCCGCTGATGGCGTCGGTAGTGGAATCGTATTTTGCGAAAACGTTATCCGTTTCGCCGCCGGTCAAAACATTTTTGTAACCTTTTTCAAAGTTCTCTATAAACGTTTTGCCTTTTGTATTAAGGTTTGCAAGGTCTTTTGCGCCTTCGGGTATTACGGTGTCCTTCGTTGCGGGGTCAAGCGCTACTTTAACGGTAAGAGCTTCGGAAGGATTGCCCGCCTCATCGAATACTTTGAATATTACCTGAAATTCGCCTGCAACGTAACTTAAGAACTTAACGACAAGACCGTCCGCCGTTCTCGAAACGTCCTCTACCACAGGTCCGGAAATTTCGGGCATAGCGTAAATATTCTCGGTTATATTGCCGTCTTTGTTATCGGTTGCCGTAACTTTGGGAAGATTGAAGGCTTTGCCGAGTTCGATTTTGCCTGCGTCGTAGAAGCCGTCCGTTGCGCCTTCCATAGTGAGAACAGGGGCTTCGATATCCGTGTAAACCGCGGCTATCGTAAGGTTTTCGGTAACGTTTTCGAATGAAGCTTCCCATTTTTCAAAACGGTAACCCTGGACTTCGGGTGCTTCGGGAGCGGTAGCCGCTTCCCCGCTTTTAACCGTCTGAGTTTTTAAAGTCTCGCCGTTCATGCCGACAAACGTTACGGTGTATTCTTCCAATTGTTCGGAAGAGCTGCCCGAACCCGTATCGCCGCTGCCGCTGTCAGACGAGTCGTCGCACGCCGCGAATGAAAACGCAAGCGCCAGAATTGTCAGAACAGACAATAAAAATAGTGCAATTTTTTTCATAATTTTCCTCCGTTTTTAATTATACGAATTTATACAAGGGAGCTTCGTCGGATTTAACCTTTTTAGCTTCGACGAAATGCCCCACGTTGCCTACCTGTAAACGAGTACGGTCGATTTCTTTTCTGTCCGCATCTGCAAATACCGCGCAGAAACCGATATCTTTACCGTCTTTTATGGATTGTTCGAGCGTTCCCGCCTTGGAGAAAGGAATGAACAATTCTATGATGTAGCCGTAATCCGTCTGAACGTATCTGCTCTTCCATTCCTTACTGCCGTTTATGAAGGCTTCGGTGGTTCTGCCTGCAGATATCGCATGTCCCCAGCTGCCTAAGCCTATCTGAGCACAGTTCGCGCCGTCCTGCATTTTTACGAGTGCGTAGTCCGCGCCGTCAAATCTTGTATCCGTCAAGAAAAGTTCTATGCAGTCGCCCGTCCAGAAGTTTGCAGCCGTTTTGAAGTCGAGCTTGTTGTCGTAGATATCCGCGGCAAAGTAAATACCGTCGTCCGTCCACGCAAGTTTAGCTTTTCTCACTTCGAATTCGCCTTTATAGTTCTTGAATTCTACGCCTGTAGCCAAAGATTCGCCCACTATCGGCAAATCGACGCCTACGCCTTCCCAATCGGAAAGATCGCCGTCTATCGTGAAGTTGCCGCCCTTTTTCACCTCTACCACTTCATGGCTGACGGTGCTTTCGGGATAATCCATAGCCACGTTGTTTTCAAGCGTGATGGTGGATCTGTCGGTAGCTCTCTTCGTTCTTACACCGGCAAATTCCTTATCGCCGGAGTCGTTGCTGTTATAGTTGTTAGAGATGGTTATGTTTGCGCTGTTGTCGAGAACCACCGCGCATTTATTGTCCTTTTCGCTGGCTGCCCTTGCAACGTTTCTGAAATAGTTGTGCGAAATAGTACAATCCTTCGCAGAGCCAATGCTTAAGGAATATTGGGAACTCTGAGCAAAGTAGTTGTTCGTTATTTCGATGTCTTTGATCGCGCCGGGGTTAGCCACGCCGGAAGCCTGACCGTAAGTAAATACGCTTAAGTCGCTGCTGTTGTTTATGAACTTGTTATTCTTAACGCGTATGTTTTCGGGCATCATCGTTTCGTAGGCGCCGCTTATTATTTCGGAGTGAAGATTTATACCGCCGTGAGCGATGTTCATAAACGCGTTGTTGCTTATTTCTCCGTCCTTAACCTGAACGAGAAGTCCCCTGTTTCGCTTGTTTCTGACTATATTGTTGTTGTAAACGAACTTGGGCGAAACGGAAATATCCGCAAGGAACATACCCGCCTGAACGGAATAATAATTGCCCTTTACCTTTAATATGAACGACGAACCGCTCTCTTTCGCTTCGACCACGCCGAGCGTGCCTTTCGAGTTAAGGTCAAGGTCGTAAATCTCCATCGTAGCGCCGGGAAGAGGCAGAACATTATCGTGCTGAATCTTTTCTACGGTGATTTCGTCGGTCGAATAGTTTATGCTTTTAACGCGCATATAGTAGCCGCATTTGATGTTCAAAGCGTCGTCGTGCGTGTTCTCTATTAAACCGTTGGTTATTTTTACGTCGCCCGTGCAGTGAACGATGTGCATTGCGTCCGCGGTTGCGGTCATCTTCTGGTGAGAACCGTCTTTAATTCTTACGTTAGCCCTGTTGTAATAGAGGTTTTCCGTCTGAACGGCAGTATACGCCATACACGGAGCAGCGAAAACGTTTATCGTTTCCAGACGAACTTCCTTACATTTCGTTACGTTAAGCGCGGCTTTGCCGTACATAGTAACGGCTATCGAAGCGTCAGTTCCTACGGGAGCTTCGGTAATATCTCTGTTGAATACCACCGTCACTTTGCCGTCTTTCGCAACGCAGGACTTGATGTCGCCGAGGTAAAGATAATTTCCGTTAGCTCTCGGAGCGCCCGTGTATCTGTCGTATTCCACGTAGGAGATTATGTTTATCGTCCTGTTATCCCATTTTTCGACGAATTCATCGTCAATGGTAAGTTCTATGGTTCTGGTGTTTACGTCGCACTTGGTAACCTTAGCAGCGAATGCGGGTTCCAGCGAGTAATCTATGTTTATATTCTGAATGGTTACGTTGCTGCTGTTGGTTACGGTTATGCCGCCTACCCACTTTTCTCTGTCGTCGCTTTCAACTACAAGAGTGGTGCCGTTACCGTCTATATAAAGACCGTTATAACCGTCGAGAACGAGGGCGTGATCTCCCTTTTTGAGATGCGAAGTGGGCAATAACAATTCCCCGCCGGGCAATTTTACCTTTGCGGGTTTGCCTGCGTCGTTGAGCTGTTTTGCCTGCGCGAGCGCAGCGGTAAGGCTTTCGGAAGTAGCGTTTTCAACCGTTATTACCGCGTTGGAAGCGAATTCGCTGTCCTCGGGAACGGGATAGAGCACTTCGTTTTCAAATCTTTCTTTATCCACACCTACAAGCTCGGGGTCGGAAAGTCCGTACGACTTTGTATACAGAGATTCGTCCGTATACGGAGAATTCGTCAGACTTCTGGTTAGAGTCATGAGATCCGTTTCTTCTCTTTCCGGTTCGCTCGAACCTGAAGAAGACGTACCGCCACTCGTGCTGTCGCTTTGCTGCGGATTTTTATCGCACGCCGCGGTAGAAACGATTAACGCGAGTGCGAGTAAAATCGTAAATAGTTTTTTAAAGAGTTTCATGCCTTTCCTCCTATAAGATTGTTATCTTTGAGAGCTTCGTTATAAATTTTTTCAAGCTCATCGCATTTATATTGTTTAAGTTTGCTTACGTACTCGTTCCAGTCCTTGTCGCTCGAAGGATCGAGAGTTCCCTTGATAAATCTCGCTTCCATGGTATCACGATAAACGTCAAGGTTTGCAATGATGTTGGAAACGCTGTTGTATTGCGACGTAGTCATCTTGAACCCGTCGGGGATATCCTGTTTGATGTACGGAATATACTTTTTAACTTCTTCGTTGATTTTATCGAGGGTTACGTCTACCTGTTTTTCGTCGAAAGCGTTTTTCGCAAACAACGCGCAACCGGTACCTACGCTCGGGCTGATGAGAGCGCGATATTCCTCATTCGTTCCTGTCCAGCTGGAAGGAATATTGAATTTCCATTCGGTGTGTTCTTCGTCGATCCACTCCCAGTTATCGCCCTCTACGCCTACCGCCATGAGCGAGCTGCCCCAATCGGAATACATAAGGTCGAGAAGTCTTGCTATTTCTCTTACATAAGGCGTGCAGTTAGGAATAACCGCTCCGCTCGCGCTGAACATTTCGCTGAGCGCATATGCAAGTTTTTTGTCCGAATAATTGCTTGTAAGCGGGCCGAAAGAGGTGTAGTCGTCTTCAAGCTCTTTACCGACCGTAAGATAAGCCGCGGCGTCTGCCCAGCTGCCGAGACGGTTATCGTATCCCTTACCCGCAAGCTGAGAACCCGCGTTCATTTCAAACGTGCCGTTATCGAGAAGTTTCTCTTTGTAGAGATAATTCATCGTTTTAAGATATTCTCTGTAATTATCCGTTTTGGGAACGTAAGTAAATTTAGAGAAATCGTCCTCAATCTCTATGCCGTTGGAAGTGTAACCGTACGCGCAAAGTATAAAATAGCGAACCATATGAAGCGAAAGCGCGCTTAAAGGTATTTCGTCGTCGATTATTCCGTTGTGGTTTGCGTCGTAATCGCGGAAAGCCTTTAAAACGGTTATATATTCGTCTATCGTTTCCGGCTGGTTTTTAAGGCCGAGCGAATATTCTTCGTTAAGGTCGTCGATCCATTTCTGGTTGAGGTACATTTTAAACGTTCTGTCCCTCGGAATATCGTTGCAGGCAACGGTCGCGTACATTTTTCCGTCCGAAAGGGTTACTACCGATTTAGCGGAAACCTGCGGATTTGCGGCATAAAAATCGTTGTTGAGAAGATCTTTGTAAACGGGCATATAATTGTCTATCAGATTGCCCGCTTTTACCCCGCCGGAAGTAAGATTGTCGTCGTTAAACGCAACGAGAGCGCCGAGCGGAGCATAAGTCATCTGCTCGGAAAGGGGGTTATTGTATAAGAATAAATCCGGCAATTCGTCTTTGTTTTCCCATGTAACCGTGCGAAGAGAATCGTATGCGCCTACGTCCGCTTCGATAAAATCGAATTTAATATTGGTTACCCTTGAAAGTTCTTTCATACTGATAAGTTCGTTGTAATCGGGATTAAGCGAGCTTTTCGGTACGAAAACCTTGATGGTTACAGGCTCTTTGACTATTCTGCGGCTGTCGCCGTAAAGCTCCTTAGCCTCTGCTTCCGTAAGAAAGTTCGAAGCGTCGTAAGCGGTCTTATTCCCGCAGGAAACGAGACCGAGAAAACAACCTGCGAAAATCGTGGCGGCAAGAATCGCGCCAAATAATTTTTTAATCATTTTTACCTCCGTAATATTTTTAAAAAGCTTTTTTAGAAATTTAAAGCTTTTTGCAAGCGATTTATTAACCTTTAAGACTTCCTATAATCATACCTTTTTCAAAATATTTTTCAAAGAAAGGATAGATTATGAGTATGGGGAGCGTGGAAACGACTATCGTGGAATATTTGAGGGACTCGCTCATAAGAGCCGCTTCCGCATTGCCCATGGTGTTTCCGCCCATGGAATTTATATCGTTGGATACGAGAATGTTTCTGAGTACCATCTGCAGGGGCTGTAAATCCTTGTTCGTAACGTATATCAAAGCGTTGAAGTAGGAGTTCCAGTACCCGACTATCGAATACAGCATCATAACCGCCATAAGCGGCTTTGCGAGAGGTATTATTATAGAGAAAAATATCCTGCCCGCAGAACAACCGTCTATCATCGCGGATTCCTGAATATCGTACGGAATACTCGAAGAAATAAACGTTCTTACGACTATTACGTTGCCCGCGGAAAGCGCGCCCGGGAGAATTATCGCCCATACGGTATTAAGCATTTTCAAAGTTCTTATTACTATATACGAAGGAATAAGACCTCCGCTTACAAACATAGTAAGCACGAACATAAACTGAAAGAGTTTTCTGAAACGCAGATCGCTGCGGGAAAGAGCGTACCCGGACGACATCTGTAAAAACAACGATATGACTGTTCCTACGACGGTGTAGAAAATTGTGTTTCTGTAGCCCGTCCAGATAGATTTTTCTTCAAAAACTCTTCTGAAACTTTCAACTGACAGGTTCTTCGGGAATATTATTACTTTGCCCGTGTAAACCATTTTCGGTTCGGAAAACGCACACGCGACAACGTGCAGTAACGGCAAAAGCAATATCACGCAGAACAACGTCATAACCACATATATAACTATATTGAATACTCTGTCGCTTCCTTTATTGGTTACCATAACGATTCCTCTCCTACTTTCTTAGAAACAAAGTTCGCAAGCGTAAGCAAAAGCACGTTTACAATCGAGTTAAACAACCCGACCGCCGTACCGAAGCTGTATTGCGGAGCTTTGGACGCAAGCGTTACCCTGTAAACATAAGTGGATATAATCTCCGATACTTCCAGGTTTCCCTGCGTTTGCATAAGATAAATTTTTTCAAAGCCTATGCTAAGCATATTGCCTACGTTAAGTATAAGCGTTATAGTAATTACCGGCTTTATGGCGGGCAGATTTATGTGCCATATTCTCTGAAGCCTGCTTGCGCCGTCAAGCGTTGCCGCCTCGTGAAGTTCCGGGCTTACGCCAGATAACGCCGCCACGTAAATAATCGACCCCCAGCCTATAGACTGCCAAAGTCCCGAAAAAACGTATAGCGTTCTGAAATATTTTGCTTCCGAAAGGAAGAACTTCGGCTCACCTCCGAGGGATTTTATTATGTTGTTTATAACGCCGTTGCTTACGCTGAATATATTGAAGATTATACCTACAACTACGACCGTGGATATAAAATACGGGGCGTAAGATATAGTTTGCACCACTCTTTTGAATTTTTCGTTTCTTATTTCGTTTACAAACAGCGCAAGGGCTATCGTAAGAGGGAAAGAAACTACAAGACTGTACAAGCTTATAGCCACGGTGTTGCCCAGAAGCTGAAAAAAGTTCGGCGACGTTATAAAGTTTTTAAAATGCGCGAAGCCGAAGTTTTCCGCCCAGGGACTTCCCAATATTCCCGCATAGGAGTTATAATCTTTAAAAGCGATTATAAGCCCGTACAGCGGCGCATAGCAGAATATCAGAATAAATATCAAACCGGGCAGCAAAAGCGCATACAGAGTTATATCGTTACTCTTGCACTCTTTGATTTTATACTTACCGTTTTTCATTTCATATGCTCCTTACAAAACGTTGGTCGTTACAACCTGTTTCCAATCGTTATTCACGATGGGTTTGCCGTAAAGCTTTTTGCCGCCGCCCATTACGTCAAGCAGCGTTTCTTCAAGCTCCTCCAGACAACAAATATCGCCGTCGAGATAACCTTTCAGCCTGCGTTCTGCAGTCTTTAACCTTTGCAGCAGTCCGCCGAAACGTATATCCTGAACTTCAAATCCCTGCGGTTTGTTATAAGCAAACCACATTTCGGAGAACAAATCGTAAAACCTTTGAACTCTTCCGATTATTAAACGTATTTCTTTAAGACATTTGCTTAAAGTTTCTTTATCCTTTTCCGCGTAGGCTTTTCTCAGCCTTATACCTAAGGAATATTTCAGCTCCATTACGTCGCACAGAGCCGTTGCTTCTTTAAACAGTATACCGAATTTGCAGTTTTTCCCCGCTTTTTTTATCCTTTCGGAGTACTTTTTGTAAATGCTTCCGTCCTCGTCGCCGACGAAACAATCGAACTGACCGAGAAGCGGGTCGTTAAAAAGCATATACTTTGCTGGGTTTGCCCACTCGTCGTTGTCCTCTGGTAGTCTGTACGGCAAATCGAGCGTTAGATATTCCTCGAACAAAATGCCGGTTATTTCTTTAAACAAATTGTTTCTTTCGCTTTCGGAAACGCTGTTTATCGTGCCTGCAAAAAACGAAATTGCGGGTAAAACGGAATATGCCGGGCATTCGCCTCCGCCGTCGCCCCACGCCGTAAGCTGAAATTCTTTTATATTTCTCTGCGCGCAAGCTTCCAAAGCGGGCTTAATGGTTGCTATACTTGTACGGTTCATCGGAATAAATCCGCACCATTTCCACGCGCCGCCAGCGAAAACCACGTCAAAACCCGTTTTCAGGCACTCGTCTATCTCGTCCAGGTAATGCTGTTTGTCGGTAGAATAATAATTCCAGCAGATTACTTTTAAACTTTCCGAAGTAACGGAATTTTTGTCCGCGCCGAACTTCTTGATCATATCCCCGAAAGCCATTATTCCGAAACCGTACTTCTTTGCGATTTCCGAAACCCTCGTAAGATGCCTTGAAAAAAGCTCGCCTTTATCGCATTCGCCGAATTTCTCCGCATATTTGCCAGTGCCAAGCTCAGGGGCTTCGTCAAGTCCTACGTTCACGATATGCGTACTGTACGCTGCCCTGAGCGAAGCGAACATTTTATCCAGAAACTCGTAAGTTTTTTCGTCGTCCGCAAGAAGAATATCGTTCGTATCGTAAATATCGCTTTTCCACTTTCTAAAAGACGCCATATGACCTAACGTCTGCACGCACGGAACAAGTTCCATACCTATATCCGAACAAAATCCGTCAAGCTCTCTTATTTCGGCAATCGAGTATCTGCCACGCATATAGCCGAAGTACTCTTCGCCCTCTATTTCAAACGTGTCCTCGGTGTAAAGCATAAGCCTGTCGTAGCCGAATAACGCCAGAATAACGGCAAGCTCTTTCAGCTTATCTATCCTCATAACCGCGTTGCGGGAACAATCGAGCATAAAGCCGACGTTTTTATCGCTTACGGGTAAACGGCAGGAATACTCCGTCGGACGATTTAACGAAAGATATTTTGAAATACCCGTTAAAACGTCGCGGACGTTATCCGTTTCAACGGATATTTTTCCGCCCGAAACTTTTAACAAACGGTCATGCGAAAATTTTACGGTCACGCCGTCCGTTTCTATTTTTGTTTTCCGCTTAAGAAACTCTAAAATCCCTTCGGATTTCTTTAAAAATTGTTCGATATTATCCATATTGCCCTATAAAAATAGCACATCGCAGGGCGGATTTCAATGGCAACAACAAATATATACTTGTAAAAAATAAACTTTTCGTTTTCCTTAGCCCTTGACATTTAGAAAATTAAACAATATAATTTGTATGCAATCGTAAAAAACGGATGAATGCGGAATAAAAAGCTCCGCTTTATAAAAAGGGGATTATGAACAAAGACGTTTTTTCAAAGGATATTTACTTCAGATATATCAACACACAGCTGCTCGGGGATATAAATATTATGGATGTAGGCTTCGAATGTTGCTCCGCCTCGAAACCGATAATTTACATCGGTGCGCGCGAAAACGTCGCCATACATTTTGTTTACGACGGGGTTGGATACGTAGAAACGGGTGATAAAAAGTACAAACTTACCAAAAACTGTATGTTTTTCTCCCCTGTTAAATCCACTTACTATCCGGACGCCAAAAATCCCTGGAAATATATGTGGATAGAACTGAACGGAGGAAAAGCCATGACGGTGCTTGCAAAAATGGGCTTCGTTCAGGACGAACCGGTGTATCAATGCCAGAATTCGGACGTCGTGGAAAATATTTTTCGCTCCTGTATTTCAAACAACAATCTTTGCATATCCACGGACGACGCATTTTGTCTGTCTAAATTGTTCGAGCTTGTGGCTACAATAGCAGAAGAAAGAAATATAGTAGGCAGATCGAATCAGTCAAAAAACAAACAATGCGTGGAATTCGTTCTCGCCTTTATAGAAAAGAATTTCAACAACAGGGAAATATGCACGCTGAGCTCTATAGCAAAGCAATTATACTTTTCACCCATATATCTGAACAGAATTTTCAAAAAAGAAACGGGGTATACGGTTTATCAGTATATAATAGTATACAGGATTTCCGCGGCATGCAGCCTGCTTTCAAACAGAAACATGTCAATAGCGGAAGTAGCTCGCTGCGTGGGTTTTGACGACCCCGCTCACTTCACTAAAATATTCAGGCAACACATGAACGTCCCCCCGACATTGTACAACAAACGAGAAGAAAATTAAACGACAGAAACCTTTTAAAAACAAAGACAAACGGCGAGCGGAATTACTCCGCTCGCCGTTTTACATATAAATATTATTTTGTCGCATACGCGTATTTTAAGCCGTATATAGACCGACTACCGTTTTAAGATACAGTAAAGAAGCCCGTTCTGTTTGCGGGAAGGGTAAACGTAAACTTAAGTTTATCGCCAGTTCTCGTAGCGGTGATTTCTGTAATTTCTCCGCTTACGGCGTCATAATAACGAACTTTGTTTCCCTTAGCCGCTTCGAGAGTGAAGCCTGTGGTTTTGTCTTCTGCATATGCGTTCACGACGGTAAACACGCTGTAATTAGCATTTTCACGCTTTGTTATATACACATCGGAAGAGTATAAATCATCCAATACGGCGTAAGTCATTCCTTCGTCGCGCAGTCTTTTTGCAGCCGCTGCGCCGGAAGTTACCGTTACGCACGCAGGCAGAACTTTTTCGACGAATTGTTTTTCGGCAGTGCTTTTTCCGAATTCGCAAACAACTTTTTCTATACCGCCCACAAGGTAAATTTTTACCCCGCGGAAAGCTGCTTCCGCAAGTTTTTCGACCGCTTCCGAGCGCAACGCGTTCGTATACGGCAAAACTATAGCTTCAAACCTTTCGCCGTTAGGTGAAACCAAAGCGTTATCTTTGACTTCCATTTTCGAAAGATTTATATAGTCGGTTAAATCGTAATCGATTTGCTTTGCCGTAAGTCCCCGACATACGTCGGTAAAGCTGTCGGAAACTTCCCTCGCTTCTTCTCTCGGCAACCACATGTTCATCGTCGGAAGCGTTTCCGCGGCGACACCCTCATAAGGGTAGTACACGAGAGTTTTTGCTCTGTGCTCGCTGCCCGTGACCATATATCTCATTCTACCGATGGCAGCCGAGAAAATTTTATCCTCTTCCTTCGTGTGGTTGTTGCCCTGATAATAGTACGAAGCGAAGTTGTTTATGCCGAACGCCACCTGCGCGCCTACGGCGTTAAGCTGGCTGTACATATCGCCCGCCGTTCCGTCAAAAGCCCCCGATATCTCGGCAAAAGTGTCTGTTTTGCCCGTAAAGTCTGCGGCGGAACCCGCGAATTTAGAAGTAATGCAGGCGTCCTGAGCAGCCCTTGCCGCAGTGGAATACAGCAGGTCGGTTCCGGGTATTCCCATGGTGCCGAGGAGCTGAATCATATTGCCCGCAAACCATACGTTCTGGAAAAGCGATTCTTCCAGAAGGAGATGCCCGGAGCTTTTTACGCCGTGAGCGTCGCACCAGTCGGAAGTCTTTTGCAGATAATTATTTCTGAAAAGCTCGCCCGTAAGCAAGTAGAAATCCATTCTCACCTTGCGGCAAACGTCCGAATTGTCGTCCATATACAGATAGCCGAGTTTATCCTCGAGCGAATAGCCGTAAGTCTGTTTGAAATAATCGAACAATCTGTCCGAATAATTCAGGCATTCCAAAATAGGAATATTCATATCCGGAGTGTCTATTACCGTACGGTTTCTGTCGGAAAGGTCAAAGTAATTGCCCTGAAGAGCGGGTTCGTCCGTGAAAAACGCCTTTATGCCTTTGCCGAAGTGCTCGCCGAGATATTCGTAATATTTCTCGTGCGTGATGGAAATAAATTTTTCGGCAGGCTCTTTGTCAAGCATATTTATATAGCGTTGCTGAGCGTACCAGTTTTCCATTGCGTGGGTCTTTTCATACCAACGTTTCGACATGTACACGACGAGGATTTTGCTCGTTTTTGTGCGATTTGCGTAGGTAATCGAATTTTTCTGTTCGTTGATAAGGTTCTTTACGGATATGCCGGAAGACAGGTCTGCGTTATCCGTATCGCTGCCGTCGTAAACAAAAGCGTCTACTATTTCCTTGTGTCCGTAAAGAAGGTCTATAGTCTGCACGTCGCCCGCGCCGACGACCTTTTTAACGGATACAAGCCCCAAAGCTTCGTACTCCGGGTTGCCGCTGAGCGTCTGCCCGCGAGCACAGCCGGAGGGATATCCGTATTCGTCGTAAAGCCAGACGTACATTCCGTTATCGATGGCGAAGTCTATCACGTTTTGCAGCGAACTCCACTCTCTTTCATTGTTAAGGTAATTATTCGACCAGGAAACGTTCGTTACGACCCCGCCGTATCCCCTCGACAGCACGTCGGTTATAAGACCTTGCGTCGACGAGTGCATCATTACCATGGGTCTGTCCGAAAGGGACGGATTTTTAAACAACTCGTCGTTTATTATCTTTACGTTTTCGTCCGGTTTCGTATCGGAAGAATCTCCGCCCGAGGACGAAGTGCTTTCGGTAGTGTTTCCGGACCCCGAAGAATCCTTATTGTCGTTATTCGAACAGGAAAAACAAAAACACATAGTAGTAAGT
>CAKQLR010000011.1 GCA_934254725.1 uncultured Clostridia bacterium
GGATTTAACCGAGGACGTTTTGAAATACGCCTATGATTTGGGAAAAAATCTGAAATAATCGGATTTCGGGGTTTTTATTTCGGTAAAACAATTCGGAGCTTTTTATGATTGTAAGAAAACTTGAAGAAAAAGATATAGCTAATTGTCTTGAAATATACAACTACTACATTGAAAACACCTGCTTCACTTTTGAAGAGGAAAAGTTGAGCTTAGAGAGCTTTAAAAAACGCTGCGAGGGCATTTGCGAAAAATACCCCTACATCGTGCTGGAAAACGACGGAGAAATTATCGGCTATGCTTACCTTAACACTTTCAACCCGAGAAGCGCTTACAGGATAACCGCCGACCTTTCCGTTTACGTAAGCAAAGACCATCTGCACGAGCACGCCGGCGTAATTTTACTAAAAGAAATTGAAAAACTCGCCCCCGAATGCGGTATAGCGAACATTATTTCCATAGTTACGAGCGAGAATGAAAACTCCAACAGATTTCATTTAAAAAACGGGTTCGTTTTGGAAGGCACCCTTAACGACGTTGCCGTTAAGTTCGGAAAAGTTCTTGGGATAAATTACTTCAGAAAAGCTTTGCGCCCGATAAATACACATAAACAATAAATTAAACCTAAAATTAAACCGACAAGCAGTTTTTGCCGAACAATTCTTCAGAGAATAGGCAAACAAAAGGAGAAAAATGAAATACGACGTTTTATTTCGTATCACGGCGGCGGAATCAACAGCGTGGATACTTCTTACGGAAAAGCCCTGGAGTTGTCTAACTATCTTGAAAGCAGAGGGCTTAAATGCTTCCTGTACAAAAAAGTCAATAACGAAGATTTTTACGACGCCATAAACGACGGCTTGCTCGGCAGTAAGCATTTTATTCTGGTTGCCTGCAACAAAAACATGCTTTCGGAATGGGTTCGCGACGAAGTTAAACAGTTTGACGGACTGCGGAAAAACGGAAAGAAGCCCAACTGCCTTATTTCCGCTTACATTTTCGGCTCGATTTGCGAGCACGATTTATACGAATTTAACACGTTGTTCACGACGAAAGACATTGTGAAAGGCGAAGACGGCTTCGAGCGGTTGTATCGTTTGATTTTGGCAAAAAACGAAATTTCGGCTGCCGAAGAAAAAGAAGAACAGCCTTTACCGACGATAGAAGCTTCCGAAAACAAGGCGCGGTTCAGGTCTTTCGACGAGATGTCCGAATATTTTCTGAACAAGAAATTAAAGGGTTTTCCCTCTTTTTCGGACGGCGAAACAGAAAGGCACTGCAAAACGGTGACGAAACGGCTGAAATGCATGACATACGAAGTAGTAAGCGCCGATTGCGCGGATTACGTTTCGGACACGGTTAACCGCATTACCGAAAACTACGCGGCGAACCCGGCTAACCCCTATCTTATGAAGGTTATAGGACAATCCGGCACGCAGAAAAGCTATTTACTGCAAATGCTTTACGTCGTTTTCAAAAGGCATTACGACAGCATTCCGTTTTATCCCGTATATATAGATTGCGATAAAATACGCGACGAATGTATTCTGAACGGCGGTGCGGGAAATATCGTTGCGGATATGTTTTCAGGTTTAAAAACAGACGAAACGCGCACCCCTCTGTTTATTATAGACGGGCTGCTGAACGTGGTAACCGACGATTTCAGATTGGATTATCTTATAAAAAACGAAATAGATAAATTCACAAAACCCGCGTTTATCGCAGGAATAAACAACGTTTTCGGCGATAACAGGATAAGGCTTAACAAGTCGAGCCTTATCAAAGGAAAGTACGAGATTGTTCTGACGCTTTCGCTTATAAGCATTTACGAGAAGAACAAGTGCCTTGACTATATTTCCACGCTGGAAAACCTGCCGACGGACAAAGAAGAGACTTACGCGATACTCGAAAAAAGCAAGATAACCTCCATAAACGAAAACGTTATACGCATACTCTGCAACGAGGACGCTTATTCAAACCTGAACCTTATGGATATGTTTGAAAGCGAAATACTCAACCGCCTGGGCGGCAACGAGGATTTGCTCAGCGAGGGCGCGGACATCGTGTTTGAATTTGCTTACGGCTCTGACGATCTGGATTTTTCGGGCGATACGCTGACCATTCTCAACCTTATAGGCAAAGAGCAGATGTTTTTGCATTTCTTTGTCGCAGTAAAGTATTTTAACAAGCTTTCAAAATACGAAACGACGCACGATTTATCTTTCTTTCAGATGGTGTTCTCCAAGGAAATTACCCGTTTTATAACTTCCCGACTGAACGCCTACCCTCAATACGAAGAAGCCATTTTAAGCCTTGCCTCAAGATACGACGAAATGACCCTTATGGGGAAAAGCGAAATTTCGTACTTGCTCGGCAGAATTAAAACGCCAAACCGCAGACCGAGGGCTATAGAATTGCTGCGCAAATATTATGTGGAAACGCAGGACTACATTACTCAACGCAAAATAGATTTGAAATACAAGGACATACCCTACCCAGAAGAGGAATACAAGCAGGATTTATTCTTGTTCAGGGGGCTGTCCGTCAGCTTGATTTACTGTTCGGATGCGACTATCGAGAAAAATTATGTAAGAAGCCTTATAGAAAACGATCTGAGCAACTCGATAAACAGAGGCTTCCACCTGGAATACTACGGCGACAAGAGATATTTACCCAACCAGAACATGCTCGACTACACGGATAATCCGAGGATAGGAGAACGCACGCTTAAAATTCTCTGCAACGATGTGGAAATACAGATGAAAAAGAGAAAATTCGCTCCGTCGGCTATGCTCGAAGTGTTCACGATTGTTTCTCTTTTGCAGGTGCGAATAGAAACTGACAGGAAGTTGATTTCGTTCAACGTAAAATCTTACGTGGAAAGGGCTTGCAAAATTGTTTCCGATTACTTAAACGCGGTGACGATTGACGACAATATAATCGATTCGTTCTTCCGTATGGCTCTGACGGATTTCAACAACTACCTTGAAAACGACAGCGGAAGTTTTTCGCCAAAACGCAGCATAAGCAATTCTTATCTCGCAGCGAAAGACGTAAAGCGCGCCGGCTGGGTTATGCAGAATATCCCCTCGCCCGAAAGCATCGTTGAGCATATGTACGCGTGTTGGTTTATAGGGCTGGTTTTCCTACCGTTGGAAAACAGCGAAATAAAAGGCTACAACAAACAGCAAATTCTTAATATGCTTATCGTTCACGACCTTGCGGAAACCACGCTGAAAGACATACCGAAGTACGAAAAAGTGAACTATCCCGACTACGAAAAAACAGAAAACCACGTGATGCTTTCCGTTCTGCTGAAAGGAACGTACGGAAGCATAGACTGCATGACGGATTACGCAGACGCGTGGGACGAATGGTACGCAATGCAGACGGAAAACGCGCGCATAGCGAAGGATATAGACGTTATTCAGGCTATATACCAGTTTTTTGTTTACAATAACTCTTACAGCGGAAACTTCAGCGAAGAACGTAGAAGAAACTGGCTGAACGAATTATTCTGCATAAAAACCGAAACCGGGCGCAGAATTGCAAAAGAGCTTATAATCGAAAACGAGTTGTTCTCCACCGTCCTTCGGGAATACGACGATATAATAGCGGACTTCGATATTTAGAAATTTATTAGAGTTAAAAGCGCAGGGATTGAAATTTTTCAATCCCCGCACTTGCTTTTTTTAAGACGATTTTTGTTTGAATTTACTGTCTGAACGGTACTTGCAACGTCTGCGCAAGCACGATTTATATTTAGTTCACGGTCGGGTGAATAAGGCGTTCGAGCAGGTTTTCAAGAAGTTTGATATGTACCTGTTCGTCCTCGATAATGCGCGATATAAGGCGTTTCAGGCTTTCGTTCTGCAAACAGACTAACGTTTTTCTGTAGCCCTCGATTGCGATTTTCTCGGCTAAAATATCGTCGGCGAGAAGTGTTTTTACGTCCTTTGCGTAGTTCACGCTGCGCCCCGTCCAGAACTCCCTCGTCGTGCCGAGGTAGGGTGTGCCGCCGCAAGCGACGATGGCTTCGCCAAGCAGCTCGTGGTGCATCATTTCCACCATAGCTATTCCGCGAAGGGTCTCAGAAACCTCTTCGTTCACACCGTTCGTCACGTAATGCTGATAAGTGTACTGCATTATTGCCGTGGTTTCGCTTTGCTTGCCCGCATAGTCGCCCATCATGCACAGCGCGTCGTAAATATCGCACCTGCCCTCTATTTTAGGATATTCGCCTTCAGCCATATATCGTTTTAAATCCATACTATCCTCCCGTTTTGTGGTCTGAAATATAGTATGAATTAGGCGGAATTTATGTTACAACTAAACCGAAGAATTTTTAAAAGTGCCCTTTTTCGCACATTAAACGGGTTTTTTAATTTTTCCTCGTCAGCTAATTTACTTTAAAAACAAAAAAATCGGGGTGACGTAAATCACTCCGATTTCTGTTTTCAGGAATTGTTTTTGAATTATTCCATAACTGCGGTTGCGCCGGCTTCCTTGAATTTAGCAACCATCTTTTCAGCGTCTTCCTTGGGAACGTTTTCTTTAACGGTTCCGAGACCTTCAACAAGTTTCTTAGCTTCAACAAGTCCGAGTCCGGTGAACTCACGAACTGCTTTGATAACTTCGATCTTCTTGTCGCCGACTTCTTTAAGAACAACGTTGAACTCGGTCTTTTCTTCAGCGGGAGCAGCTTCTGCAGCGGCTGCGGGACCTGCAACTGCTACTGCAGCGGCGCTTACGCCGAATTCTTCTTCGATAGCTTTAACAAGGCTGTTAAGCTCGAGAACGGTCATACCCTTAATCTCTTCAATCATTTTAGCTATATCTGCCATTTTTATTATCCTCCGATTATTTTTAAATTAAATATATTTTTTTGAAAACTACGCGTTTTCTTTCTGTTCTGCAACCGCTTTGAGCGAGATTGCGAGACCTGCGATAATGGATTGTAATGCGCCAGCGCATTTTGCGTACAATTCTTCCTTGGAAGGAATGGTTGCGAGTGCGTTTACGCCCTTTGCGTCCATATAAGCGCCGTCAACATAAGCGCCTTTTACTTCCATTTTGTTGTACTTTTTGATACCTTCTACAACGACTTTGGACGATGCGGTTTCATCCGTGCCGAACGCTACTGCGGTAGGTCCGTTAAGATGATCGTCAAAGCTGTTAATTCCAAGTTCGTCAAAAGCTTTTCTTACCAAAGTGTTCTTAAGAACCTTGTATTCAACGCCCGCTTTTCTGAATGCGGTTCTGAATTCGGTGTCTTCGGCAACGGTAAGACCGGAATAGTTGATAAGAACAACCGACTTTGCAGCGGTAATCTTGCTCTTAATCTCTTCAACGACTTGCTTTTTTGCTTCTACATTAGCCGACAAGATTGTTACCTCCTATTTTTATAGTTAACCGTATATAGTAAAGAAAAACGCTCTTTCGCCAAGGCAAAAGAGCGTTATGATACCATAATATCTCAAATACCTCGGCGGGCTGCGTGTGCATTTAAGTTTTCACACCTGCTTTCTACGGTTTTTTCTATTATTATAACAGTCTTACAGAAAACTGTCAATTATTTTTCCGCGATTAACGGAAAAATTATAAAGTTTTGTTGTTGATTTTTACGCCGGGGCCCATCGTGCTGGAAACGCTGATGCTCTTTACGTACTGACCTTTTGCTGCAGCAGGTTTAGCTTTGATGATAGCTTCCATAAGAGCGTTATAGTTTTCAACAAGTTTTTCTTTACCGAAGCTCTTTTTGCCGATTGCGCAGTGAATGATTGCGGATTTGTCGAGTCTGTACTCAACTTTACCTGCTTTGGTATCTGCGATTGCTTTAGCAACGTCGGTGGTAACCGTACCGGACTTCGGGTTAGGCATAAGTCCTTTAGGACCGAGCACCTTACCTATACGACCGACAACGCCCATCATATCGGGGGTGGTGATTACTACGTCGAAATCGAACCAGTTTTCCTTCTGAATCTTGGCTACCATTTCTTCTGCGCCTACGTAATCCGCGCCTGCTGCCTGAGCCTGATCTGCCTTTTCGCCCTTTGCGATAACGAGTACTCTTACGGTTTTACCTGTTCCGTTGGGAAGTACGATAACGCCACGAACCTGCTGATCTGCCTGACGGGGGTCAACGCCTAAACGAGTATGGAATTCGATAGTTTCGTCGAACTTTGCTTTCGCGCTGTTCAGAACTATATCCATAGCCTCGCCTACTTCATATTGTTTAGTGCGGTCAAATGCCTTTATACTGTCGGCATATTTTTTTCCGTATTTCATTATTTAAGAATCCTCCTTGTGGTTCGTGCGAGAAAAAATTCTCTCCCACATTATATATAAATTTATTCTTCGATGGTGATGCCCATGCTTCTCGCGGTGCCTGCTATCATGCTCATAGCGGCTTCAAGCGACGCAGCGTTGAGGTCTTCCATCTTCTTCTCCGCGATTTCCTTAACCTGTGCTTTGGTAAGTTTTGCAACCTTATCTTTGTTAGGTCTTGCACTGGCGGTCTCGATGCCGCAAGCTTTCTTAATGAGAACGGGTGCGGGGGGAGTTTTAAGAATAAACGTGAACGAACGGTCCTGATAAATGGTGATTACTACCGGAATGATATACCCGACCTGGTTAGCGGTTTTGGCGTTAAATTCCTTAGTAAAGCCCGGAATATTGATACCGTAAGGTCCGAGCGTCGATCCGACAGGTGGGCCAGGGGTAGCTTTTCCGGCATTGAGTTGCAGTTTTACAACCGCAGTAACTTTCTTTGCCATAAAAAATCCTCCATATGGTGGTTTTAACAAAGCGCATTGTTTTAAAAATTTACGCTTCTCCCACTTACGCTCCGATCTCTCGAAGCGGTTTAAGCATTTTTTGCTATATAACTATATAATTATTTAAGCGTGTTTATCTTTTCGATGTCGACGAAATCGAGTTCGACTTCGGTTTCCCTGCCGAACATTTCGACCTTCGCCTTGGCTTTCTGGGCGGAAGCGTTAAGCTCGGTTATCACGCCGGTGAAGCCTTCGAGAGCGCCGGAAACGATTTTGATTTCATCGCCCATAGCGTAGTCGGCATTGTCGACGGTGGTTTCGAGCCTCATGCGCTTAACCTCGTCATCGGAGAGCGGCAGAGGTTTACCCTGCGGACCTACAAAGCCCGTTACGCCCCTCGTGTTCGTTACGAGGTACCAGATGTCGTTGGAGTACACTAATTTAAGGAATATATAGCAGGGAAGCACTTTTCTGTCAACGACCTTTTTCTTGCCGTTCTTGCCCTCTACTATATCCTGATACATAGGTATCCTTATATCGAGAATCTGTTCGCCTAAGTTATTGTTCTCTATAAGTTTTTCAAGTGTGTTTTTTACCATCACTTCATAACCGGAGTAGGTGTGAATGGCATACCACTTTGCAGTTTCACCCATTGATAGAATCTCCGATTATTTAATGAGCTGTTTAAGTGCGGCGGTAAGTCCCCAATCCATTAAAGTGATTACGATTAAAAAAACGGCTACGACGGCTATTACCACGCCCGTTTGTTTTACCACTTTGCCGAAAGAAGGCCACGTTACTTTTTTAAGCTCGGAAACTACTTCCTTTATCTTTATCCAAATTCTTTTAAAGAAATTAGGCTTGTTCGATTTTTTGGATTTTTCCTTCTTTTCGACTGCGTCTTTCTTTTCGATTGCTTTGTTATTTTCCATTTTGAGAATACTCCCCGTCTTGTTTATACGTTTCGGCGCGGCTGTAACCCGCCGAAGGAATTACTTGGATTCTTTGTGAACAGTGTGCTTCTTGCAGAACGGGCAGTATTTGCTTACTTCGAGTCTGTCCGGAGTGTTCTTCTTGTTTTTGTAGTCGTCGTAATTCCTCTGCTTGCATTCGGTACAAGCCAAAGTTATTCTTGTTCTAACACCTTTTGCCATAATTTTTGCCATCCTAAAAAATTAACACTCCCACAAGAGTGCTTATTGATTTTAACATAACCGACAGTGTATGTCAAGTTTTTTTACACACTTTTTCAATATTTATTTGTACGCGCGCGTATTATATTAGTTATAAGGGCAAAATTCCCCGTTTTGCTACCGTGCGAGGGGCATTTACTCTCATACTTTTAAGCCTTTACGCGTTGACTTGCATCCGCTTTTTTGCCGTGCAAACGGACCGTAAACGAGGCAGTTCTCCGCCCGTGAGCGGAAGTTGTCGCGAAGTTTATATTTTGCCTTGAAGGGCTTCTGCACATTATAAAACAAAAAGACTGCGTTTAACCCGTGAAGCGGATTGTTTGCAGCCTTTTATTTTTACGTTTGAATTATTCTTATTCCTCTTCGGTTGCGGCAACTTCCTGAGCTTCGCCGTTTTCCAGACCAGCGTTGTACATATCCTCGACTTCCTGAATGTAGTCTTTAGGCAAGTACTTCTTATTGGGTTTAAGTTCGCAATATTCAGCCGATTGAGCGATAAGTCTCTTTGCGTATTTGACCGCTCTGCCGGATTTTACGCGGATAAGTACCGGAACCTGTACGTAAGGCTTTTTGAAGGACTGATCCTTGCAGTGGAACTTCGGGTCGGTATCTTCGAGCTTGAGGTTAACGTAAACTTTAAGAGTTTTACCCGCAAGACCGAACTTGACGAACTGAGTTCTGCCGCTGTTGATCGAGTCGAACTTCTTGGAAATTCTCGATTTGAGCTTTTTGTACTGCATTGCGCAGTTCTTAAGCTCGTTATATCTGTCCTGCGTGATTTCGTCCGCAGTGACGATTTTGAAGTCGAACGCCTTTGCGGGAGCGCGTTCTTTCTTGGGCTCTTCCGCGGGAACTTCGGGGAGTTCTTCTTCGGGAACGAAAGCAATCTCGTCAACGGGAGTTTCTTCCGCGGGTTCCTCTGCAGGTTCCTCGGCGGTTTCTTCCGTAACTTCTTCGGCTTGTTCTTCTACGGGTGCTTCGACAATCTCAGCAGTAACTTCCGTAACGTCGTTTTCGACAACGGTTTCCTCAGCGGCAGGTTCCGCTTCGGTTACGGCAACGGCCTCTTCCTCAAGAACCGCTTCCTCCAAAGAAACGACATATTCTTCAATACACGCGATTTTCCGTCTGATACCCATAACGCAAACCTCTCTTCTACCCCGTCGGGGAAATATCGCCCCGAACGATAAAAAATTATTTTTTCGTTTATATTATATAATACTTTCACAAGTTATGCAAGCGTTTTTAAGTTTTTTTCAGGCGTTTGCTGTGATAATTTAGTGAATTTTTTTAAAAAACGCCTTTTTTGCGCGTTTTAAAAGACTTACGGGATTTTTTACGCCCGTTTTTTTCCGTCCGGAACGCCTTTTCGTTCTATCACCGCGCAGTCGAAAAGAGACGGGCAAAATTTCAGTCTTTTTTCTTCTTATTAAGCTTTAAAAGCACTACCGTAACGACGGTGAAAAGCACAGCCGTCCCTATCGCCCAGGTAGCTATATATGCTGGATTTCCGCGCATAAACGCCACTTTCAGAAAATCGGAATAGGTGAAATCGGCGGCAGCCTTGTCGCTCGTCCTTATGTGGAAAACCTGCTTGTCGGTTACTTTTCCGTCCTCGCCGAGCTTTGCGGAAAGTATGTAGCATTCTTCCTCTATTTCGGGAATATAAAGCCCCGAACGGTTATCTTTGACCGCGGCGGAGAGAAGGGTGTATTCGCCGCCGTTTGCGTTTGCGGCGCGAACCGCGTCCGGAAGCACGGACATCGCGAAAGCCGCCGAGGAAAGCGCGTCCGCGCGGATTATGGCGAACACCGTTTTGCCGGTGGTATCGTCCGTCCATTCGATGGCTATCGACTGACCTTTTTTATATATATGCGGGAGAATTTGCTTTCTTTCCTCCGTCTCGGCGCATGCTATGGAAATACTGTACCCGCCGAGGTCGTTTTTGCCCTCTATTTTTACAGACACGGCAGAGACGCTTCCGTCCGAAAACCGAAGATTTTCGACCGAATTTCTACCCTCTTTTTCGGTAAAATAGTTGACGGGGAGCATCGGGTCGGGGTTTGTTATAAACGTTACCTCGTAATTACCGTTGCCGTACATGTTGCCGTAGTCGGCGGACGAAATTTTTCCAGACGAATCTATATGCCCGTTAAACTCGTTCACGCGGTAGATTATAACGCCGGAAGATTCCACCGAGGAGTCGAACGCGCCGTCCGTTTTCTCCCTCGCTTCGATTATGAAATACTCGCGTTTTTCTTCGAAATCGGGGGGTATTATCTTTATAGCGCTTATCCCCTCGCCACGGGTTACCGGGAGAAGTTCGACCGTTTCCGAAGAGTTTACGACGTGAATTTCCTTTCCCTCCGAAAGCCAGCCGAGTTTACTTCTGACGTAGGCGAGGGAGTACTGCGGGATATCGCCGACGCGCCTGCCGAGAAGCTCGTAACCGCCTATATAATCGGCGTAAGCCGCTTCGGACGAGACGTAAGAATAATAATCGGGAAGCCCGAGAACGTGAGAAAATTCGTGGCACATATCGCCGACGGAAGAGCCGGACGAAACGATGTTGTAAGCGTACGCCGCGGCGCCGTTTATCGACGGAACGTTGTAGGCGGTTTCGGGCTGAATTTCTTTTTCTTCGTAAAAATTTTCGGGGGTGTAAAAGGATTCTTCGACGCTGTCGCCGTACGGGTAAAAGGCGCTTTTGTGCGGCCACATAATCTTTTGTTCGGTGCTGCCCCTCGTTTCGAACTCGCAGTTGAAAACAAACGTTATGCCGTCCGCATAGCCGTCGCCGTCGCGGTCGGCAACCAAATTCGCGGGGATATCCGCAAGGGAAATAATTTCACGTATGAGCATTTGTTCACGGAAAAAATAATCCACGTTTTCTTTACCGAGGCTGCCTTTTGCGTTGTAGCCGTCCTTATTAAGAATACTGTATTTTCTGTAATAGCCCTCGCTCTCCGCAACGTAAACGGGTTTTAAAGCCACGCAATCCACCGCGCACTTACCGAGGGATTCCGCTTTGAAAAAGGCGGCTAATCCGATTTCCTCGTCGAAAAGTTTTTCGTTTAGCTTTTCGGAAAAATCTTCGGGAAGATCGCTTCCTCCGTCAAACACGACGGGAATAACTATGTTGCAGACCTCCTGCTTTTCGTTTAAAAAATCAAGAGTGGCGACCGCCGAGCAGGACGAAAAAACGCCCGACGAAAGCAAAACGACCACACAAAAAAACGCAGCCAGAATATTTCTCGGGAAAACGAAACCGAACGGTTTCCCCTTTGTTTTTTCTTTTTTGACAACCGGATTATTCCGCATAATTTACCCCTTGTTCCACACGTCGTTTATTATATAATTTATTATATGAAATAATTGTAGCACAAAAAAGAAAAAATTCAAACAAATATTTAAGGATAGCGTTAAAACCTTGCATAAAAAAATAAGCTATGCTAAAATATATTAAGCATAAATTTTCAAGGAGTTAAAAATGGATTTAAAACTGCTGTACGGCGATAACTGCAACGAAAAGTTTTTTACCGATAGACTTAATAATTTAAAAGCCGAATTCCTAAAAGAAGAAAATCATTCGCCCGAAAGGGTTTACTCTTCGTCGGGAAGAGCCGAAGTGCTCGGCAACCACACCGACCACAACCACGGAAAAGTTATGGTTGCGACGATAAGTTGCGACGTTCTCGCATGCGTTTCAAAGAGAACGGACGGAAAAATAAAAGTCGTTTCCGACGGGTACGCACCCATAACGGTGAGCCTTGAAGACCTTGAAAAACGCGACGGCGAGGCGGGTACTTCCACTGCGCTCGTCCGCGGAGTTGCTAACGCCATAAAGCAAAAAGGGCTTGATTTCGGCGGATTTACGGCACATTGCACTTCCAACGTGTTTAAAGGCGCGGGTGTTTCTTCCTCCGCCGCGTTCGAAGTTCTTATTGCGGAAATTATAAACGATTTATATCTCGGCGGCAAGCTTTCCCCCGTAGAAAAGGCGGTGGTTTCGCAGTACGCCGAAAACGTTTACTTCGGCAAGCCGTGCGGGCTTCTCGACCAGAGCGGCATCGCGATAGGCTCGCTTACCAAGCTCGATTTCAAAACGCCGACAAACCCCGTTATAGAAAAGTTGCCCAAGATAAAAGGGTACTCGTTTGTAATTACGAACACGGGCGGAGACCACGCAAAACTTACCCCCCACTACGCAGCCATAAGAACGGAGATGAACGAGGTTGCGGCGTTCTTCGGCAAAGAGGTTTTAAGAGACGTTTCGCCCGACGAGTTCACCGAGAGCATTCACCTGCTTAAAAATAAAGTTTCGGGCAGGGCTATACTGAGGGCGATGCACTTCTTTGACGAAAACGACAGGGTTGACACAGCCGAAAAAGCCGTTAAAACTGGTGACGCCGCTACGTTCCTCGATTGCGTGAACAAATCCGGGCTTTCAAGCCTTACTCTTTTACAGAATTGCCACGTGCCCGCGGACGAAGCTCAGCCGGTGGTTCTCGGTATAGAGACGTCGAGAAGA
The DNA here is from genome assembly GCA_934254725.1 of uncultured Clostridia bacterium. GTDB lineage: Bacteria > Bacillota > Clostridia > Christensenellales > Borkfalkiaceae > RGIG3732. The sequence goes on from CAKQLR010000011.1 coordinate 12,498, forward strand.
ATTATCAAAGACGGCGCGGTGAGAGTTCACGGCGGTGGTTTTGCCGGCTCTATACTCGCCGTCGTTTCCGAAAACGAGACGGACGGCTACATAGCGTTTATGAAGAAGATTTTCGGAGACGAGAACGTTTTCCGCGCAGAAATAAGAACGCCCGGAACCACGAGAATAGACGTTTGATTTAATTAAACAAATAACAAAAGCGCCGTTTATCGCACATAAACGACGCTTTTTTGTTTGCAAACCGAGACGCGGCGAGAACTGTACCGTAAGTGACGGCTAATGCGGAATACCTGCGGCGGCAAGTATTCCGTTTACCACCGTTTCCTTACTGCCTTTAGACAATTTTTGTTGAGATAACGCGAGATTCAGGCGGTTTTCGTATGTTTTATCTATCTCTTTGAGCAGTAAATCGTCCGTTATGTTTTCCTGCAACAACATTCTGAATGCGCCCTGCTTTTTATAATACTCTGCGTTCTGTATCTGATCCCCGCGCGAGGCGTTCTTCGGCAACGGGATAATAAGCGCAGGGATTTTCATTGCGATCAGCTCAGACAGGCAATTGCTACCGCCCCTTGTGACGGCGACGTCCGCAACGGCATAGGCGTATTTCATCTGACTTTCAAAACCCACCCTGACGTAAGATTTTTTACCCTCGACGTCCTTTTCGTATTTTTCAAAATTCAAGTTATTCTCTGCATTTTTACTGCCCGTCAGATGCAACACCGAGTATTTTTCGAGAAGCTTAGGCAGAATTTTTTCTACGGCAAGGTTAATGGCGATAGAACCGCTGCTGCCGCCGAGTACAAGCAGAACGGGCTTATCTTTTACGAGATTGTACCTTGCGTAGCCCCGGGCTTTTGTTCCGCCGAAAATCTCCTCCGACACGAGCGCGCCGGAGTAAATTCCGTTTGAAAGTTTTTCCGCCGTTTCCTTAAAAGTTGTGAATACTTCGGTGGCGTACCTTGCGCAAAGTTTGTTTGCAAGACCGAGAGAAATATCCGATTCATGCAGGATAAGCGGCACTTTTTGCCTTCCCGCGGCGATTGCGACGGGCAGCGAAACATACCCGCCTTTAGAAAAAACAACGGTTGCCGAAAGCTGTTTAAGCAAGCGCTCCGCCTGCCTTACCCCGTCGAAAAGTTTGAACGGAATTGTAAAATTGGAAAGTGCGAGTTCTCTTTTGAACTTCACGGTGGTGACGGGATAGTACGGAATACCCGCCTCTTCTACTTTTTTTCTTTCGGGACCCGTTTCGGAGCCGATATACACGATTTTATCGAATTTGCCGACAAGGCTTTTTGCAATCGAAAGGCACGGGTTGCAGTGCCCGAGCGTTCCCCCGCCCGTTAAAACAAGAGTTTTCATACTATATAGTATATTCTTTTTTTAAAAAAGTGTTGAAAAATTCAAAAAATTATTATATACTGTTATCAGGGATTCAATTCCTGAAGATTTTCAAACCGAAAACGCTTCAATAATAACACCGAAAGGGAGAAAAAATGAACTGTATTATAGCCGTTGACGAGGGCACGACCTCTACGCGCGCGATGCTTTACGACGCGGACTCTCACAAATTTTTAAGCTCCGGCAGTATGGATATTACCCAGTACTACCCCTCCCCCGCGTGGGTCGAGCAGGACGCCAACGAAATTTACGTAAACACCCTCGCATGCATAATAGGCAGAATAGAAGCCGCGCCCGCAGGCAGTAAAATTAAAGCCATAGGTATAACCAACCAGCGCGAAACGGTTGTGTGCTGGGACAGAAAAACGGGCAAGCCAATAGCGCCCGCTATCGTGTGGCAGTGCCGCAGAACCGCCGAGTTTTGCGAAACACTGAAAGACAAGGCGGAGTTTATTCAAAAGAAAACGGGGCTTGTCGTGGACGCGTACTTTTCCGCAAGCAAGATGAAATGGATACTCGACAACGTACCAGAGGCGCAAGAACTTTTAGAAAAAGGCGAGCTTTGCTTCGGAACGATTGACAGCTACCTGATATTCAGGTTGACCGAGGGCAAAAGCTTTGTTACCGACGCAACAAACGCTTCAAGAACGATGCTCTTTAACATTCACACTCTGAAGTGGGACGATGAGTTGCTGTCCCTTTTCGGCGTGCCGAGATCGGCGCTCCCCGAAGTGAAATTCAGCTCCGACGTATTCGGAGCTTTCAAGTACGAAGGCTACGAAATACCCATTGCAGGCGTTGCGGGCGACCAGCAAGCCGCACTTTTCGGGCAGGGCTGTTTAAAGAAGGGAACGGGTAAAATCACCTACGGCACGGGCATGTTTATGCTTGTGAACACGGGTGAAGTTCCCGCCACTTCCGGGTGCGGATTGATCACCACTTTGGCTTGTTCATGTGAGAAAAAGGCGACTTATGCTATTGAAGGGAGCGTGTTCAACGCGGGTAGCTGCGTGCAGTGGCTGCGCGACGAACTGGACTTCTTCAAGTCGAGCGCGGAGAGCGAAGAGCTTGCTTCTTCCGTTCCGGACACGGGCGGCGTGTACTTTGTGCCCGCGTTTACAGGGCTTGGGGCACCCTATTGGAACAGCGAAGCGCGCGCATGTTTTGTCGGGATTTCCCGCGGGACGAACAAGCGGCACATGACCCGCGCCGTGCTCGAAGCGATATGCTATTCCGCCAAAGATCTTGCCGTTTGCATGTGCGAGGACGGAAACTTCGAGCTGAGCGAAATAGGCGTTGACGGAGGCGCGAGCAGGAATAACTTCCTTATGGGGTTTCAGGCTGACGTACTCGGCGTGAAGCTTGTAAGACCGATTGAAAAGGAAAGCACGGCGCTCGGCGCGGCGTATCTTGCAGCCGTTGCGGTCGGGCTTATAAAAGAAAGCGACATACCAAATTTAAAGAAAACGGAAAAAGAATTTTTACCTTCGGGAGACAGAACGGTCTTTGAGGAAAAATATAAGGCGTACAAAAACGCCGTGGCAAAATGTTTATAAAAAAGGAGAAAACATATGGGTACTTATTTTTACGAAGCAAAAGATAAGAAAAGAATTTTCGTAAGGGAATGGACGGACGTGACATCCCCCGTCGGCGTCATTCAGATTTCTCACGGAATGGTCGAGCATTCGGGCAGATACGAAATTTTCGCAAACGAAATGAACAAACGCGGGTTTATCGTTTTTGCGGACGACCACCGCGCGCACGGCGTCACCGACGACAAAACGCCCGGCTACAGCGACGGGGATATTTTCAACCTTACGCTGTCAGACCTCGGCGAGCTTACCGATTTATATAAGGCGAAGTACAATCTGCCCGTGATTATATTCGGGCACAGCTACGGCTCTTTTCTGACGCAGAGATACATAGAAGAGTACGGCGACAAGGTTGAGGGTGCGGTAATCGGCGGAAGTTGTTATATGAAAAACGCGACGGTACGCATGGGCAGAAGCCTTGCTTCGGAAGCGTGCGCCCTCGGGAAAGCCAAAAAACCTGCAAAATTACTTAAAAAACTTTCGTTCGACAGCTACGACAGGCAGTGCGGCGGCTCGTTTATTTCGTCTTTGCCCGAAGAGGTAGACAGATATTTTGCGGACAGCAAGTGCACCTTCATTTGCAGCTACGCTTTTTATAAATATTTCTTCAGGGGGATTTATTCGGCTTATTCAAATGAAAACCTTGCCAAGCTGAAAAAGGGCTTCCCCGTGCTGTTGATCGCAGGCAAGAACGACCCCGTGGGCGAAATGGGTAACGGCGTAATCAAGCTTGCGGAAATGTACAAAGGGCTGTCGCTCGACGTGAAAACGGTTTTATACGACGGCGTTCGCCACGAGTTTTTAAACGATACCTCGCGCGCGGCGGCGTTCGACGAAATCGCTTCGTTCGCGGAAAAACTTTGCACAAAAAAATAATTGTTTTTATGACTAACAAAAAGAGATAATTTGTTCTATGAATATATGAGCATATGAAAAGACTACGGAAGCGGCGATTTGCCACAAATCCGTAGTCTTTTTTGTTTATAAAAATTTTCGTCTGGATAAAATCGTCAGGAAAAGTCTTTTTAATTTTAATGCGATTTAAAGGTTTTAAACCGTTTTAGTTTTTAGGGCTGTGTTTTGATTTTCTTGCAACCACGGCGGAAGAGTAATTTTCTATATCCGTGTTGCGCAGGTATTCGTTTACTTCGGCAAGGGTAACGGCGTTGATCTCCGCAAGGCGCTTGTCGAAATCGAACAGCTCGCCCGTGTACAAAAGATACTTGGCGTAAAGGAGCATTTGCGACGACATAGACTCCCTGCTGAAAACAAAGCTGCCCCGCATCTGTTCCTTGCCCCTTAAAAATTCGCTTTCGGTAAGCCCCCTCTTCTTAAACGCGTTAAGCTCGGAGAAGATGGCTTCCGTCGCCTTAGTCTGATTTTTAGGCGAAACGCCCGCGTAAATGCAGAGAGAACCGCAATCCAGATAGGCGGAGACAAACGAATACACGCTGTACGCAAGCCCCATTTCCTCCCTGACTTTCTGGAACAGAACGCTTGACATTCCTCCGCCGAGCGCGGCGTTCATGAGCGAAAGCGCGTCCGTCTTGTCCGACGCGTATTTTTCGCCTTTGAAACCGAAACATATATGCGCCTGCTCTATATCTTTATTTACCGTTTTGCTGCCGCCGATAAACGTTGCGTCGATTTTCGGTCTGACAAACCCGCTGCGGGTAAAATTGTTTGCAAAGTATTTATCGCAAAGGGCTTCGGCTTCCTCGAAGGAGATTTTACCGGCAAAACTCACTACGGTGTTTTCGGGCATATAGAACGCGTCGCGATATTTTATGACGTCGTTGCGGTTGAACCTTTCGACGTTCTTTTTAGGACCGAGTATCGTTGCGCCAAGCCCCGTGTTGCCGAAGTGCGCCTCCGAAAGAAGGTCGAAGCAAAGGTCATCGGGCGTGTCCTCCACCATGTTTATTTCTTCTAAAATAACGTCGCGTTCGCGGTCAAGTTCCTCGTCCTTAAACGTGGAATTGAAGAAAATATCGGAGAGCACGTCCACCGCTTTTTCGGTATTTTCCGCGACCGAGCGGACGTAATAACAGGTGGTTTCCTTATTCGTGAAGGCGTTTATCTGCCCGCCTATTTTATCGATATCGTCGGATATGGCAAACGGCGTGCGGGTGGGCGTCCCCTTGAAAGTCATATGTTCCAAAAAGTGCGAAATACCGTTGTTTTCAGGGGTTTCGTACCGGGAACCAGCTCCTACAAGCACCCCGCAGGAGACGGAATACGCGCCCTCGCAGGAATGAACCACGAGCCTCAGCCCGTTTGCATAAGTTTTTATCTTTACCATATAGTTTTTCTCCCGCCCGAGGCAACAAAAACCGCCCGCGGACATTATTTTTTAAAAGAAAAATCGATTCGTTTTTCACGAAAACCCGCCTTTTTCAAAGGTTATCGGGGTATTTCAGCCGAAAAGATTTTCCGAAACGGTAACGGGAACAAGCCCCGCTTTTTTATAGTATTTAAGTATATACGGAAGGGCTTCGAGCGTATGCTTTTTGGGGTGCATAAGCACGAGATCGCCCCCGCGAGCCCCGTCGGTAGCCCTTTTTTCTATTATTTTCACGTCGCTGTCCCGCCAATCCACGGTGTCCTTAGACCACATAACTACCGAATAACCTGCGTTTTGGGCGGCTTTTAGCGTTTGCTGCCCGTATGCGCCCGACGGCGGAGCGAACAAATTCATATCCTTACCGCACAGTGCCTTAACGACCTTTGCGGTGTTTAAAATTTCTTCCAGATTGCCCTCTTCGTCAAGCGCGGAGTGGTCGCGGTGAAAATAGCCGTGGTTAGCTATTTCGTGTCCGCCGTCCGCTATCTTTTCGAGAAGCTCGGCATGGTCGTCGATAAAACAACCGCCCACGAAAAACGTTGCCTTCGCTCCGTATTCTTCGAGCACGGAAAGAATGCCTTCAACTATTTCTTCCCCCTCGTATACGTTGAACATAAGCGAAATTTTATCGCTTTTCCTGTTGCCGTAATAGTAGGGAAGCGTTCCGTTTGCAGTAACGGCGCCGCCGGGTACGAAACATACCGCGGCAAAAACAAATATGACCGCAAACAAAAACGTATTTGTGAAAATGAAAAATTTTCTTCTTCTTAATAATATACCCATTACTCGCCTTATAATACTTTTATTAGGAAAACGTTGGCAGCCGACGCGCCGGATTATGTTCGCCTAAGGTATTATATGACGGGCGGGTTGTAAAAAAGTACGGACAAAACGCCCGGACTTTTAAAAAAAGCGTCCTACCCCTGCAGAGTTTTGCCCGAGGTAAGACGCATTCATTCAGAATAATCAGCCTTCCATTTTTTCAAGGAGTTTAAGGTCTATGCCCTTTTCCCCTATCTTGATGATTTCAACCTTAACGGTATCGCCTATAGCGAGAACTTCTTCAACCGAGTTGATCTTGTGATCGCTCATCTTGGAGATGTGAATCATACCGTCTTTTCCGGGAGAAAGCTCAACGAACGCACCCACTTTGGGGAGTATTCTCGCAACGGTGGAGATGAACATATCGCCTACTTCGAGGTCTTTCGCGATGGAAAGAATGATTGCCTTAGCGCGGTTAGCGTTGGACATATCCTCGCCGTAAGTAGCGATGTTGACCTTTCCGTCGTCCGTAATGTCGATTTTTACGCCCGTTTCTTCGATAATCTTGTTGATTACCTTTCCGCCCGAACCGATAACTTCTCTGATCTTATCGGGATTGATGGTGAAGGAAATAATCTTGGGTGCGTATTTGGAAAGCTCGGGATTGACTGCGGGAATGCATTCGAGCATCTTGCCGAGAATGAAATGTCTGCCTTCGTTTGCCTGAGAAATAGCCTTGCGAAGAATTGCTTCGTCGATGCCCTTGATTTTAATATCCATCTGAATAGCGGTTATTCCCTTTGCGGTGCCCGCTACCTTGAAGTCCATATCGCCGAGGAAGTCCTCAAGACCCTGTATATCGCTCATGACGGAGATTTTTCCGCTTTCTACGTCCTTGATAAGACCCATAGCGATACCTGCGACGGGCGCTTTAATGGGAACGCCTGCATCCATAAGCGCAAGGGTGGAGCCGCATACGCTTGCCTGAGAAGTAGAACCGTTGGAGGAAAGTACTTCGGAAACGAGCCTTATAGCATACGGGAATTCTTCTTCCGAAGGAATAACCGGTTCCAAAGCTCTTTCGGCAAGTGCGCCGTGACCGATTTCGCGGCGGCCGGGCGAACGCAACGGTTTAGCTTCGCCGGAAGCATAACCGGGCATGTTGTAGTGATGTAAATATCTCTTGTACTGCTCGTCGTCGAGACCTTCGAGCTTCTGAACTTCGCTTATCGTGCCGAGCGTGCAGGTGGTGAGAACCTGAGTTTGTCCTCTTGTGAAAACACCTGTGCCGTGTACTCTGGGCAATACGCCGTGCTCGCACCAGATAGGTCTGATTTCGGTAAGCGTTCTGCCGTCCGGACGAACGCCCGTGTTGGTTATTTTAGCGCGAACCTTTTCCTTAGTTATATAATAGAGGGAGTCTTTAATCTCTCTCGCCATACCTTCGTACTGTTCTGCGAAGTGTTCGAGAGTTTCCTTTTCGACTTCGTCCTGACGAGCTTGTCTTTCCTGTCTGTCGAAAGTATCGAGCGCCCAGTCAAGCTTTTCGGAAGCGAATGCGCGTACGTCCTTATCGAGGTCTTCGGGAACGTGATAGAGATCCATTTCGAGCTTCTTCTTGCCGCATTCCGCAACGATGCCTTCGATGAAAGCGCACTGACGTTTGATTTCTTCGTGACCAAAAAGAATTGCGCCTACCATATCGTCGTCGGCGATTTCCTTTGCGCCCGCTTCAACCATCATTATAGCGTCCTTAGTGCCGGAAAGGTAAAGGTTTAAAGTGCTCTTTTCTCTGCCCTGGCAATCGGGGTTGATAACGTACTGACCGTCTACTATTCCGACGAGTACCGAGCCGGTAGGTCCTGCGAAAGGTATATCCGAAATGGAAAGCGCTATGGAGCTGCCGAGCATTGCGAACGGTTCGGGCGGGATATTCGTGTCAACCGAAAGGGCGGTTGCCGTAACGGTTACGTCGTTGAAAAGTCCCTTGGGGAAAAGAGGTCTTATAGGACGGTCGATAAGTCTCGAAGTAAGGATAGCCTTATCGCTCGCTCTGCCCTCTCTCTTTTTGAAACCGCCGGGAATTTTGCCGACGGCGTACATTTTTTCTTCGTAGTCAACCGACAGGGGGAAGAAATCCATACCCTCTCTCGGGCTTGCGCTCATAACGGTGTTTACCATAACGACCGTTTCGCCGCAACGTACTATACACGAGCCGTTTGCCTGCTGCGCGTACTTGCCGACTTCGACGGTGACTTCTCTGCCGCCGATTTCTGTTTTGAATACTTTGTAGTTTTCTAACATCTTGTCTCCTTTTGTTCTCTGATTTTATAAGAAAAAGCCGACGATATTTGTTTTGTAGTTTGTTTGCCGGCTTTGCTTTTCGCTTTTTTTAAAGGAAAACCGATTAAACGCCTGCCGATATTTCCGCACTCTCTTTTCAAAAAAAACGGGAGCGAAAGAACCGCTCCCGAAATACTCCGAGTTTAATTGTGAGCCATCGCATCGGTAAGCGAATTACTTAAACGGCGATTACCGTTATTTTCTTAAACCGAGGCGCGCGATAAGGTTTCTGTAACCCTCGAGGTCGCTCTGTTTGAGGTAGTCGAGAAGACCTTTTCTTTTACCTACCATCTTTAAAAGACCGCGGCGGGAATGCTTATCGTTGGGGTTCGCTTTGAGATGATCGTTAAGGTGATTGATTCTTTCGGTAAGAAGTGCGATTTGTACTTCGGAAGAACCGGTGTCGCCTTCGTGTCTTGCATAATCGGTAATGATTTGTGTTTTGAGTTCTTTTTCCATAATAATTAAATCCTCCGTTTTCGGCTAAATGCCGTTATACGCCGTACCGCTTAGCAAAGCGTCAGAGTTCTCGCAAAGCCAATCGGCAGGTACTTTAAGATATTACCATATTTTGAACGGAAAGTAAACTGTTTTTTAACCGTTTTTAAATTTTTCTTATATATATTTGTTATAGCATCGGTCAGGCGTAAACGGCTACGGGTGCGACACATTTGCTTTGACAGGTATTGTGACAACACAAACGTTGAGATGACCGAACGAGCGAAGTTACAGAACAAGCAGCGCAGGGACAAGGGGCGTTTTCTATTTTGCCTTGTTTTCGAGATATTTATCGAAAATATAGCAAGGTACAGCCGCCCAGCCGTGGCACAGACTGCCCGCATCGAAAAAGTCCTCCTCTCCGTTTTCCGTTTCGTAGTAGCTTGTTGCACCCTCAAAAAGCATTTTGCCGAAATTACCGCAAATATCTTCGAGAACGAAATTCAGGTTGCCGTCCGCCTTTATAATCGCCTCGTACTTAAACTGAAGGGAAGCGAACGTCTGCGGAATAATCTTTCCGTCGGGATTTTTTAAGACTTCGGCAAGGCGAGAAAGCCTTTCTGCAGGAATATCTATTTCTGCGGCGACCACGGATTGCATATAGCCGTGATAGCCCGAAAAACTGCCGTCGCTCAGTATATAAGACGCGTACAAACCCTTTTGCTTGTCGTAAAAACCTTCGACGGAATTTTTCAAAAACATGGCGAATTCGTGCGATTCAGCGGCTTTTTCCGTTTCGCCGACGCGTTCGTAAAGCTTAGCGAGCTTGTTCATCGCGACATAAGTAACCGCAGTAAGGATGCCATCGAACTTTTCGTCTTCTCTCTCTTTGCGGTTAAAATCGCCGCCGTCAAGCCCTTCCACCCACTCGTGGAAGTTCCAGTAACCGCGCTCCGAAAAAGCGGTCATTCCCCTCTTGCCGCAGTGATTTTTAAACGCCTTTACAGTCTTTTCCGCAAACGGAAGTATTTCCTTTACAAACTTTTCGTCGTAGTCTTTTTCGGCGTTTTCGCATATGGCAATCAACCAGTACGCGCTGAACGACGGAATAGTAAAGGGAATTTCCGCAGGGGCGCACAACGGGATAAGCCCGCCGTCCGTAAGAGTATCCGCAAACAGACGAAGCGAAGCCCGGGGAAATGCCGTTTCGTTAAACGCGCCGTAGCCGAAAAGCATCTGGTTTCTCGAATCCATTCCGTACAAAGATTGTTCCCGCCAGGGGCAATCTTCGTAGTGTTCGTGCGCGCAAAGCTCGAGCGTGCGCCTGCCCGTTTCGTAAATTTTATTGAGCAGTCTGTCGCCGAAATCCTTATCCGGTTTACCGAACGGATAGGTCGCTTCAAACAAAGAAAGCCTCTTTATCACGCAGGAATCGGCGTTTACGTACAGGCAAAGATACCTGCAACCGAGACGAAGTATATAGTCTTTTAATTGGTTTTCGCCCTTTTTTAATTTAATTTCAAAAGCGAAATTCCTGCCGCCGACGGAAGTCCTGACGCGCAAATCAGACAAATGCTCGCCCCAGCCGAGAAGCGCCGTGCAGTCATTTTCCGCGACAACGCAGAGGTCAAGATAACCCGCGGTCTCTCTTTTCAAGTCAACCACCGCGAATACGCCGTCCGCGTTTTTATCGACGGAGGTAAGTTTAACCTCGCCGGGAAGTCTGCTTTCAAACATTCTCGGTTTGCCGGCAAGTTCGCCGAAACGGACGGTGCGCAGGTAGGCGTTCTGCATTTTTTCGGCAGAGGTTTCCCCGCCGTTGTAAACTAACACGCCCTGTGCGACTATTTCGCTTTTTACCGATTGCTCCGCAACGTTCAGATTTTTTACGGGTCTCGGTACGAAATGGAATTTTTCGTTTACCTTACAGGCGGGTTGCCATTCGTTTTCCTTTGCGGTAAAGTCATAGTTGTAACCTTTTCCTATCTGCGGAGTAATCTGACTGCCCAAAGTATAACGCGCCGAACTGCGGGTGAGAGTTTCCCTACCCGACCGAGCTATAACGGAGCCGTCCGCCACTATCTCGTAGGCGACGAACGGGGGCATTTTGCGAGCCACAGAATAGTCCGCGTCCGTACTCATTGCGACAATAAACAATTCGTTATCGCCCGCGTGTAAAAGGGAAGTAACTTCAACCGTGTTGTATACCTTTTTTTCGGGAATATCGGCATACTGAGAGTTTGAGGCAAGCTTTCCGTTCAGATAGGCGGCAAACCTGAAGTCCGAACTTATCTTTAAAACAGCTTTGCCCGAAACGTATGAAAACGTATGTTTGTATTCTTTAAACGAGCTGTCGCTTTTATTTGTAACGGGTATCATAATTATCTCCCTTCGGGGTTTCCTTTTCTGAAAACTCCCCCATATTTTTCTGCTTAGATTTTAGCATATATCTTTTGCGTTTGTCAACAAAAAAGCCCCGTTTATCACGCGTAAACGAGGCTTTTGTTTTTACAATTATTCCGTTAAGGCTTTTGCGACAAGCTCTCTGTTTTTTCTCTTTTTCGGCCTTAACTCGTCGCCGTCTTTCGCGTAGCCGATGGCTACCACCAAAGCGATTTTGTTGTTTTCCGGAAGGGAAAGCAGGGCGTTGAGCTTCTTTTCGTTGAACAGCCCGAGTATGCAGGTATCGAGCCCTTCCTCCTTAGCCGCAAGGACTAAGTGCGCGGTAAGAATACCTATATCGTTGCCGGTAAAATTCCTTTTTGTCGCCTTTTCGCCGATTTTCTCGGTAAGGTTGGGGTTCGTCTGAGAAATTACCGCGAACGCGGTCGCTTCCGACGTAAACTTGTTAAACCCGAGGTCCTGCGTGGCAGCGGCTATATCGCGGCACAAATCCGCCCTGTTGGTGTAGTGAATAAACCACGGCTGAGAATTGCACGCCGACGGCGCCAGAAGCGCGGTATCCACTATTTTGTCGAGCGTTTCGGCGGAAACTTTTTTATCGGGGTTGTAGTTGCGACAACTCTGTCTGCTTTTTACAAGCGAGGAAAAACCGTTATCCATAAAACCCTCCGTCAGGAAATGAAGTCGCAAACCTTTTCTGCGTACTCGGTAGGATTGTCGATAGGTAAACCCTCGATAAGTCTTGCCTGGCAAAGAAGTATTTCGGCAAGCTCTTTAAGTTTGTCCTTATCGGTATCGTAAAGGTTCTTAACTTTTTCGAAAATCCTATGATTAGCGTTGATTTCCAGGACTTTTTGCGCGTTGACCTTGTCGTTTGCGCCCGGCATTGCGTTTAAAACTTTCTCCATTTCGATGGAAACTTCGCCCTTGGAGGAAAGGCAAACGGGGTGATTTTTAAGCCTTGAAGTGACCTTGACTTCGGCGACTTTATCGCCGAGGCAATCTTTAAGATAATCGGTAAGCTCCTTGTACTCTTCAGCGTTTTCCGCCTGCTGTTCTATACCGGTGTCGTCGCCCGCACAGTTCTTGAACTGCTTTTCTTCAAAATCGCCGAGCATCTTTATACAGAACTCGTCTATCTCGTCAGTGAAGCAAAGCACGTCGAAGCCCGCGTCGAGGACGGCTTCAGTCTGAGGCAAAGCCATGACGCCTTCCGCAGTTTTTCCCGTGCCGTAGTAGATGAACTTCTGCGTTTCGGGCATAGCGTTGACGTATTCCTTAAGCGTGACTTTCTTGCCCTGCTTTGCGGAGTAGAACATGATAAGGTCTTTAAGCCCCTCTTTGTGGGAACCCCAGTCGCTGTATACGCCGTACTTAATCTGAAGCCCGAACGCGTCGAAGAATTTTTCGTATTTTTCTCTGTCGTTTTCGAGCATGGAAGCGAGTTCGTTTTTGATCTTCTTTTCTATGCTCTTGCCTATCTGTTTAAGCTGTCTGTCCTGCTGAATGGTCTCACGGGAGATGTTGAGCGAAAGCTCGCTGTCCACAACGCCCTTTACGAAGCTGAAATAATCGGGGAGAAGCTCTTCGCAGCGGTCGGTGATAAGCACGCCGTTGGTGTAAAGCTTCAAACCTTTTTCATAACTCTTTGTATAGTAATTGTACGGCGCGTGCGAAGGTATGAACAACATAGCCTTGTAATCTACCGTCCCTTCCGCGGAATAGTGAATAACGTGCAGATAATCGTCCGTATCGAAGAACGTTCTTCTGTAGAAATCTTTATACTCTTCTTCGGTGACTTCCGTCTTATTCTTCTTCCAGAGCGGAACCATGGAGTTGATGGTTTCCTCTTCCTTATATTCGGTGGAAGGTTTGCCCTCTTCTTCGCTCGGTTTATACTTGGTAACTTCCATTTTAATGGGGTACCTTATATAATCCGAATACTTCTTGATAAGGCTTCTTAAACGGTATTCTTCGAGGAATGCGGAGTAATTCTCCTCCTCGGAGTCTTTCTTCATATACAGGGTTATTTCCGTGCCGTAATCCGCTTTTACCGCGGGGGTTACGTCGTAGCCCTCTGCGCCCGTGCTTACCCACATATACGCCTCGTCCGAGCCGTATGCCTTGGAAAGTACTTCAACCTTTTCCGCAACCATGAACGCGGAATAGAAGCCTACGCCGAACTGACCTATTATATTTACGTCGTCGTTCTTTTCGTTATTAGCCTTGAAGTCCTGAGAACCGCTCTTTGCGATAACGCCGAGGTTGTTTTCAAGTTCGTCCTTAGTCATGCCTATGCCGTTATCGGAAATAGTAAGCGTCCTCTTTTCCTTGTCTGCTTTTATTTCTATGCGGAAATCCCCGCGGGAAATATCGCTTAAATTTTCGGTAAGGCTTTTATAATAAAGTTTATCGATAGCGTCGCTGCAGTTGCTGATAAGCTCGCGCAGGAAAATTTCTTTATGCGTGTATATGGAGTTTATCATAAGATCAAGAATTTTCTTCGATTCCGTTTTAAAACTTTTCATGATATTTTACCTCTCTTTTCGTGTGATTTTTTCTTGTGACCGCACCGTAACGCTTCGCCGCATATAAAAGCAATTTTTTGGTAAAAGTTTTTAGCAGACAAAGCATTGAATTGTTAGCAGTCAACTTATTTGATTGCTAATATTATACCACTTAAAAAAAAGATGTCAAGGGTTTTTAACAAAAAAATTCAAAAAAATAATGACAGTGCCGACTGACGGAATTCTTAAGGATAAAAAACGGAATACCTGCCGCAATTTTTTAAAGCGCACAAAAAAACCCGGCGAAGTAAAACCTGCCGAGTCTTTTATTTTAAAGTTATTCAAATAGAATTATTCGGGTTTCTTATCGAAATCGAGAGTTAAATCGTAATCGCCGAGTTTGTGTACCTTGAAACCGTTTTTCTTGTATTCTTCGTAATCGAACGCCTCGAGCTCGTCTATCGCGAGTTTGTGGAATTCATAGAAGTTATGCCACCATTCCCAGCCGCTGCCGAGGGAGTTTGCAAGGTAAGCGTCGGCAATATCGCAAGCGGTCTGCGGAGCAACGTAGAATGCGCCCATGGCAAGTACGTTTACACCGTTACCCGTTATAGCGCGGATAGCCGCGGGAAGGCTTTCTACAACGCCTGCGTGAACGTGCGGGCATTTGCTTGCTGCGATATGAATACCCATACCGGTGCCGCAGAATACCAAAGCTCTTTCATAGTTGCCTTCGGAAATTTCCGCACCTACTCTTAAACCTACGCGGTGGAACATAAGGTCGGTATCCTTGGGATCACTGTCCTTCTTAACGCCGAGGTCGAGAATCTTCCAGCCTTTTTTTTCAAGGTGTTCCACAACGACTTCCTTAAGCGGGAAGCCGGCAAAATCTGCGCCTACAACCAAATACTTGTCTTTTACGGTTTTCATATTTTCTCCTTATATTTTGTTTTTTGCAATTTGTGTTCGTCCGATTGCGTTCGGACACTTTTATAATACCACTATAAATTGTCCGTGTCAAATAATTATCGAAATTATTGCCGCCGTTTTCGGATTTTTATTTTATAATAAGGACATTGAGACCGTAATAGAGTTACTCGATTTTATTTTATAGTGTAGCAAAGGCAGTCATGCAAGCCCAGCTCTTTGCTCCTTTCGTCCGGCAAATGCCCGCCTGCAAAGAATTTTACGGCGTCGGGTTCTATCCTCTCGCCTTCGGCATTCACTGCTTTTACCCAGTAGGCGTCGGCTTTTATCGTAAGACGCTTTTCCTCGCCCGCTTTCAGGTAAACGCGTTTAACGCCGACAAGCTGGAAGTTGGGCGTTTCCACACCTTCTTTTGTATATTTCGCGTAGAGCTGAACAACTTCTTCGGCATTGTAGTTGCCGACGTTTTTAACTGTAACCTTAGCTATGTAACCGCCCGATGATTTTTCCACCGAAAAATCGCGGTAGCTAAACTTCGAATAGCTTAAGCCGTAGCCGAACGGGTAAAGAGGTTTACCGCAAAAATATCTGTAAGTTCTGCCGTGCATGGAATAATCTTTTATAGAAGGCAGTTCTTCGTCGCCCTTATAAAACGTTACGGGCAATCTTCCGCTCGGGCTGACTTCGCCACAGAGCACGGAAGCGATAGCCTCGCCGCCACGAGCGCCCGGATACCAAGCGTGAATGATTGCGTTTGCTTTTTCCTTAACGGTTTCGGAGAAATCCACCCGAACGCCCGCAAACGTTATTATGACCGTTTTTTCGGAAACGCCCGCTATTTGTTCCATAAGCATTCTTTGAGATTCGGGGAGATACGCGCTTACTCTATCGCCGTTTCCTCCGCCCTCTTCGCTCTCCGTAGTTTCGTCAAAACCTACGCAAAGAAGCGTGATATCGGCGGCTTTTGCAAAAATCAAGGCGTTGTTTATCTGACTTTTCGGGCTGCCCTCGTCAAGCCATTCGTTGTTGAGCGGAGCGCCTTTATCCACAAAGACTTCCGATTTGTTAAACTTCTTTCTCACGCCGTCGGCTACGGTGGAATATTCGTTCGACCAGCCGTGATAATTGCCGAGAAGGGCGAGTTTCGAATCGCCGTTCGGACCTATGACTGCTATCTTTTTTACCTTGTTTTTATCGAGCGGAAGCGTTCCGTCGTTCTTCAGCAATACGATGCTTTCGCAGGCGATTTTATAATTTAAATCCTTGTGCTTTTTGCAATTAACCACGCTGTACGGGACGGAAGAATAGGGTCTTTCCTCTTCAAACTCCCCGAGCAAAAACCTTGTGGTGAAAGCCTTACCGCCGCGGTTTTTATATCGTTTTCGTCTACCATATCCTTTTCGTAGGCTTCGGTAAGGTTGTTGTAAACGCCGCCGCAGTTAAGGTCGCAACCGCCTTTAAGCGCCATCACCGCGGCCTCGTTCATATCGGAGGCTACCATGTGCCCGTTTACGAAATCGGCAAGCGCGCCGCAATCGGAAACGACGTGACCTTCGAACTTCCAACGGTTTCTTAAAACTTCCTTTATCAGAAAGGGGTGAGCACAGCACGGATAGCCGTTCACCCTGTTGTACGCGCCCATTACGCTTTCGACCTTAGACCTCTTTACAAGCATTTCAAACGCGGGAAGATAAGTTTCGAACAAGTCCTTATCGTTCACTTCCGCATTGAAAGAATGCCTGTCCGCCTCGGGCCCGCTGTGAACGGCAAAATGTTTTGCACATGCTGCGGAACGTAAAAATTTCCCGTCGCCCTGCAAACCTTCCACGAAAGCGCAACCGTTTTCGGCTGTAAGAAAAGGGTCTTCGCCGTAAGGTTCCTGACCTCTGCCCCATCTCGTGTCGCGATAAATGTTTATGTTGGGAGACCAGTACGTAAGCCCGCGATACTGACCGTAGTCGCCGAGCTCTGCGCTTTTGTTATATTTTGCGCGACCTTCCAAGGAAACCGCTTCCGCAATCTTTTTGACGAGCGGAGGATTGAAGGCGGCAGCCATTCCTATAGTCTGGGAAAACCGTTGCTACACCCGCCCTTGCAACGCCGTGCAGAGCTTCATTCCACCAGTTGTATTCGTGCACACGTTGAGCCGCTCCATTCCGTCAAAAACGTATAAAAGCTGGCTTATCATTTCATACACGGTCATTTTCTCTACAAGTTGCTCGGCTTTCTTTTTGGCTTCTTCTCTTGTCATTTTGCTTCACCTTTTAAATATCTGTTTATGTGTTTGTTTACGGGAATAACCTCGCCGTTGTCTATCAGGAAAACGCCCTCGCAATCGTTATCGATTTTCACCGAAAAGCCCGTTTTATCGTAGATATATGCCGCTTTTATGTTTTTTCCGAACACGGTCAGGCTGTAATTTACATCGCCCGTTTCGGGCAGATATACGGGTTTGATAAACACTTTCTTTTCGGTTGCGTCTGCCTTAACGCCGAGCAGCCCGTAAAAGATTTGCTTTACGCAGGCGCCGAACATCGGGTGGTTGTGAGAGGATCTTCCGTCCCAGTCCTCCCAGAGAGTCGTAGCCCCGTTTTTCATCATAAAGCCGAAAGAAGGGTATTTTTCAGACGATAAAAGCTTGAAAAGGAGCTTTTCATACCCGTTTTCCGCAAGGTAGGAACACAGCACGTCCGTGCCGAAAATACCCGTATCGAAGCAACCGAGCGCCGTGTATTTTTCTATAAGCGCTTTTTCCATATCCTTATTGCCCAAGCCGAGAGACAGCGCAAACGCGTCCGCGCCCTGCACTCCGCCGCAGAAGGAATTCGTTTTCCTGTCGTAATACTTTTCTTTCAATAGTTCTTTCGTTTTTGAAATAAGTGCCGTATATCGTGCGTTATCGCCCGTTTCGCAAGCAAGATAATCGGCTATCTGCATACATTTAATATAGTAAAAAGTGTTTACGAACGGCTCGGGAATTTTTACGGGTTCGGGAGTACACCAGTCGCCGAGACACCACCCCTTGTCCCGTTCTTTCACTATCAGACCGTTTTCGGTAAAGCCCGCCATGCAGTTAAGATACCTGTGAATACCAGGCAAGTATTTGCGTACAAGAGCTTTGTCGCCGAAAAGTTTATAGTGATAATACGGCACGAGAGCCATGGCTCCGCCCCATCCGCCGGGACCGCCTCCTCCGCCGCACAGCGGTGCGGTATGCTGAACGTGCCCCGTTTTTACGTCCTGACAATCGGCAATATCGTTAAGCCATTTTTCAAAAAACAGCCTTGAATCCGTAAGCAGCATGGCGCTTTCGCATATAAGCTGACCGTCGCCCGTGTAGCCGAGACGCTCCCTGTGCGGGCAATCGGACGGAATTCCTCCGTGCATATTCCCGAGTTGAGTTCTCAAATACGCCTTGTAGAGCCAATTTAAAACTTCGTTGCCGCATTCGAACGAGCTGTTTACTTTCACGCCCGAGTGAACGACGCAAACGGTTAAATCTTCTACTGCACCCTCGACTTCAAAGTACCTGAAACCGCTCCAACAAAAGAACGGATGCAGAATTTTCCCTTTAACGGTATCAAGATATTGAGTGCGGGAAATCTGGTCCTTGCTGCCCGCGGAGAAGAAATCGAGCTTTCCGTCCGAAAGATTTTCGGCGTGGGTTATGCTCACGTTACCGCCTTTGGCGGTAAACGAAACGAAGCCCGTTATATTCTCACCCGCATCGTAAATTACGCCGTTTCCCGTCTCCGAAATTTTGGAAGGGATTATCTTTCTTATTATTTTATCGTTCGGGCAGGTCTGCAAAAAGTACTTCGCTTCGAGCTCGGGAACGACGGTGAGAGATATCCTTTTTTGTTTGTCGGGGCACTTGAAAATTTCATCGTTATAAAGTGAAAAGTCCTGTATTTCGCCGAAAAACAGGTTATTTTCGGTAATAAAGCCGCTTGTGGCAATCTCACTTCCGTCGGTGTAAAACTCCTCGGTTACGCCGTTAAAAGAAACCCTGACAGAATAGCACAAAAGCAGGCTGTCGCCGAACTTCGTGTTGCCTTCCACGTTTCTTCTCGTCTGACGGTAGAAGCCGTTGCCGAGCATTACAGCCACGGTGTTTTCGCCCTTTTTGAAATACCCGGAAATATCCGTTTTGTTATAGTAAATCGTGTGCGAGGTTTTATCCGCGAGCGGGTAAAGAAAATCCGAAAAATCTCTGTCAGAGTAGTCCGAAAAAACGGGTTTGAAAAATTCCTCACCCACGCGGGTACCGTTGACGAACAACTCGTAATATCCCAACCCGCAGATGTCTATTTCGACCGAGGTGAAATCCTTTACGCTTATCGTTTTATAAACAATGGGAGACTGAACGAACGGCTGACAGGACAGCCACTTAGCTTTTTCCGAAAACATAATTTATCGCCTTATTAAATTATCCACGCCTTCCGGCTGACAATCGATTTTTTTTGCGTAGTCGTTCGACACGAAAAGATTTTTGACCTTTCCCCCGTCCGTTTCTATCGGGGTAACGTCGGTAAGAAGCCCGTCGATAATCAGATTATCTATGGCGCTCTCCTTTATCACTATTCCTCTCGTATCGAGCTTTTCGTTTTTCTCTATGTGAATATCTTTAAGTAAAAGGTTTTTGATTTGCGTTTTGCAGTCGTTGCCTTTTTCTTCAAAGAAAATATAATCGGAGCCTATCTGCATAAAGTCCGAACCGCAGTCGGAATTTACGAAATGTATATCGAACAGCCTCAACGTATCTATAACGCCGCCTAAACGGAAAAGCATGGGTCTTGTGTAATCGTACTTCCTGCCCTGCTGTTTTACGTCCACGTTTTCGATTGTTATAGAACCTATGTGACCGTATCTTTCGTCTTCTTTATACTGAGGATTTACCCAGGGATTTATAAAGAAACCGTAGCTTTTATACGTGCCCGTAACGTTACGGATTACCACCCTGTCGAGCATGCCCTTGCCGTGCGACAAAAGGCGTATACCCTGATCGGAATCGTTCATTTTTACGCCGTCCACGAGAACGTCCGTAATGCTCGATACACCGTCAAGCTCGTCGCAGGCGAACGCAATAAGGTCGTCGCCCGCGCAACCGCAGATATTCCTAAGCGTAATAAAGCGCGATTCGCCGAAAAAGTGCAGTCCGTCCTGATTCTGAGCGAACATTATGTTCGGCAATTCTATCCTTACGTTTTCCATATTCACGTACTCGGCGTTTCCGCAGGCGAGCGCGTAAGTTCTCTGGTCTTTAAGAACTACGTTATACAGAGAGAAATTTTTCACGCCGAAAATGCGGAAGCCGGTATTCCCGTATTCCGCCATGGAGGAAACGTCGTCCGTGCCCTCGGGGACTTCGACATGATGCTCCTGCTTGGTGCAGTTGAAATTGTAAGTTCCGCCGATAAAGTGAATGTCTTCGTCCAACCTTTCGCCGTTCGGGCGGCAGTTTGCGTTGACTATCAAAGAGCGCGTTACGTGATCCTTTAAAAAGAACCCGCAACTTTCGTTTACGCATTCTATAGTGGTGTGAGAATGCACTTTGAGAGTATCGGTATAATAAGCGCCGTCAACTATAAGGTGCAAGCCTCCGCGCTCGACGGCAAGGTCTAAAACGCTTTGAATTTCTTTTGTTCTTTCTGTTCCTCCGCCGATATTCACGTTTGAATCGGGCGATACCACGTCGCTGAGGATAACGGTAAATCTGTCAAATTTTCTTTTAATTTCCATAGTTAAAGCAACCTCCGAATAATAAATCCCGCGCAGACAAAACCGCGTCGGTTAAATTACCCCGATTATATCACGGAGAAAAAAACTTGTATATGCCGACTAAGTTCGTTTTTTGCACTTTTCGCTTATTATTCCGAACGATTTTTTTTAAAGTGTCGGGACTGCCGTTATATGCGGCAGCCCCTTTTTTTTATTGTTTAGTTATTGTTTTTACGTTTTTTGAAAGCTATAAGAGCCATTCCGAGAACGATTACGGACATTAAACCCGCTCCGCTTGCCGCGGAGAAACAGCCGCTTTCATCGTCGGAAGAAGAGCTACCGGAAGAAGCTTCTTCGACGATTACATTTACTTTAAGGATATTCTCGTCGATATTTTCGTCGAACCGATACGAACCTACAGGCGTTGCGGTAAGCGTATATGTGCCGGGTACGAGAACGTTGACTTTACCGCTCCAGAGAATTTGTACGGTTATTTCCTGCGTGGTCTTATAATACTCGCTGTAAACGCTTAAAACGAACGTGTTGGCGAGTTTATCGGAATATTCGTCGCCGACTTTAATTCTTACGTCCGCAACTTTGGTAAAGTTCTTTATTGTTTTAATTTCGTCTCTTACCGTTACGGTGGCGGTAATTTTATCGCCTATTCCGTCGAAAATAGTGCTTCCGTTGCCTATTGAACCGTTGTAGGAGATAATGCCTTCGAGCCTGTACGTGCCCGCGAGCTCTTTATTGTACTCGCCCGTCCAGGTGATTGTGCCCTTGACTTTCGAGCCGTCGTTAAGCGTAAGCTCTATTTCTGTAGGAAGCCCGTGCTCGCTGCCGAACGCAACTACTCTGTCCTCGGGTTTTTCGTAATCGACAACGTAAAGAGTGTAATCT
Source organism: uncultured Clostridia bacterium (assembly GCA_934254725.1). Taxonomy (GTDB): domain Bacteria; phylum Bacillota; class Clostridia; order Christensenellales; family Borkfalkiaceae; genus RGIG3732. The sequence goes on from CAKQLR010000011.1 coordinate 33,839, forward strand.
TCCTTAAACGTATAGGAAGAATAACCTACTTCGTTCCACAGACAGACGTACATGCGGTCGTTTGTGAAGTTATCGAGCTTTTCGCTGTTATCAGTATAATCCGAACCGTCGGCGTTGACAAGCGAATATTCCTTGTCTCCCACGGAAACGAAGAATTTTACGTATCTCGTATTGCCTTCAACTATTTGCGTGCGGATAGAAACGCCGTCGAACGCGCCCGTCTCAAAGCTACCGGTAACGTTTCCGTTTTCGTCCTTAAGGTATGCCGCGACATCGTTTCCGCCGAAGAAACTTATACTCATCGCCCCGCCGGAAGAAACTCTTAACGCAAGCCCTATAACGGGAGTACCGAATTCTACGGGATGTTTCGGTTCGGGCATCAACAGGAATATAAACAATCCGCTTTCGCCATTGAAAAGCTTTTGCGTGTACGTAAACGTGTAGCCGTCTATATCGCGATAATCTACGGACGCGGGCATGAACTGACCGCCTTTGTAGCCGTCCGATATAATCGTATGAGTGCCGTCGCCGTTGTTTCTGTAAATGAAATCGTTCGCGCCTCCGCCACAGTTAAACCATATGGAGTCCGCCTGATTGTCGTAATCGCTCGTGCCGTATTTATAGAAACCGTCGGGATAACCCACGTTTACGGTAAAGCTGAGCTTGGCTTTTATTTCTTCGCTGAAATAATAGTTATCCGTTATGTTTTCGAATACGCCCGTTACGACGTACGGAGCCGCAAAGTTTTTGTTTATCGCGCTTTCGTCCCAGGTTACGTTCCAGTTTTCCTTTGTGCCGTCGTAGAACAAAACTTCTACGGTGTTATAGGTGTTTACGAAATCCGTACCGAAAGGCATGTCAACGTTGGCGATGGTTGTTACGATAGCTTTTGCGACTTTTTTCTGAACAGCCGTTCCGTCGGTAACGAGGTTAGAAATGACTATTGCGGATTTACCCGTTTCGTTCGCTATTTCGAGATAGCCCTCTATGTTTCCGTTTACGTCGGTAGAGAAGCCTTTTATTTTAGCGAAAGTTTCCGCGCTCAATTCGTATACGGCGGAGCCGATCTGAAGAACGAGGTTCTCTCTGTTTACGAATAATCCGACGTTTACGATCGACGTGGCGTTTGCGTTTACCCAGTCGAAGTTGATTGTTCCTATTTCTTCGCCGTCCGCATATACAGTGGCTTTGTTGCCGCCGCTCTTTTTAAAGCTTACTTTTATATAGTTTGTCGCGTCGGCTTTATCTATAAAATAGAATGAATATACGGGGGCGTCTTTTGCGGATTCATGCACTGCGTTAAACGCAAAACCGATTGCGTTGAATATTGCAGTTTGATTATATCTGAACGAGAACGCACCGTTTGCGCCCGAAGCGTACATAACGTTATCTTTGCCCGCGCCCGATTTAAGCGTTGAGTAAACGAAATCTTCGGTTATTCTGCCTATCGATGTGCCTTCTGCATAAGTAGTTTCGTCGTCCGCATCGTATACCGTTTCGTTGCCGCTCGCAAAGCCGTTGGTTACGATATCGAAGAACGTAAGACGAACGTCGCAAGTGTTTGTAACCTGTGGCAAGCCTGCGCAGTAAAGAACGGCAAGATATCCGTAGTAGCCGTAATTATCGCTCGGAAGCGTGTACTGCGACGCGCCCGGGAACGAAGGATACGTGCCCGTAGAGAACATATAAATGTCGTTCATATAGAGTGCAAGCGTTCCGTTTGCTTCCTGTCTGAACTGTACGGTGGCTTTTTCACCGAGGTGCAGATTGTGTAAATCCGCGTCGTAGGTACTAAATCTTCCGCCGTCGCCGTTTGTAAGCCCCGCGGCACGGTAGTACATTTCGAATACCTGTTTTTCGGCGTTCCATACCAGGTAAACGGAAACCATCGGGTTACCGTTCTTGCTTTCGGAAATACCTATAAAGAAGTAACTGCCGTCAGCCATTTCGCTTTCGCCGATTTTTTGCACCATGAACGAATATTTCATACCGTCGGCATAAACCTTTTTATCCGTAAGCGCTACGAAAGGTCTTTGGTCGGCACTTTGGTAATAAAGTTTTTCGTTTACGTCGCGACCTATTTTATAGTTTTCGCCGAGGCTGCTCGTATAATTAACGCCCTCGAAAGAACAGGGAGTGCCGTGAACGCGCGTCGTTTCCGTTGCCGTTGCGGCTATGGTTTCGATTACTTCATAGTCGTAATCGTCATCGCCGGAAGCGTATTCGAGGGAAAGTTCGGAGAAGGTAATTCTGTGCTCCGCCGAAGTGCTTTCCGGATACGTGCCGTCGTGAATAGAGAAGTAACCGTATACTTTTCCGTTTTCGTCCGAAGGCAGAGTGTAATCGGAAAGATTGTTAAAAGAAGGATAATAGCCCGTCGTGAACGTATAAATACCGTTTACGTAAATATCAAGTCCGCCGTTTGCGTTCGCTTTGTATTCGAACGTCATCGTCTGACCGAGCCACATGTGGGTTATATTGTCGCCGTAAGAGGAAAGTTCCTTGCCGTCGTAGTTGAAAATTGCTGCGGAAGAATACTTCATTTCAAAGTATTTGCCCGTCCATTTAAGCTCGATTGCAGCCATAGTCATACCGTGAGCATTGTTGGAAAGACCTATCTGAATAGCGTAACCCGAAGGCAGGACGGCGTCGCCGAGCATCTGAATCATAAACGACATTTTAAAGCCGTCCGCATAGGCTTTGGAAGAAGTCAAAAATCCGTATCCTTTAGTGCCGGCAGACTGAACTATAAGGTTTCCGTTTTTGTCTACGCCTGCAGCCATATTCCCCGCTATATTGTTTTTGAAGTTTATTTCCCCGTATTTTTCGGTTTTGAGCGTTCCGTCCGAACCGCCGAAAGTTTTAAGCGTTACGTTTTCGTCAATCGTTTTGTTCAATCCTTCGGGTTCGGTTTCTTTCGGATCCTCGGGCGGGTCTATAGCTCCCGTAGACGAGGACGAAAGTTCGAATATAGTAAGTCTGCTTGCGACTACCGCAGGCGAAGATACCGTTCCGTTAAGAACAGAGAAATAACCGACGTATTCGCCGTTTTCCTGCGGGAAAGTATAATCCGGATTGCCCTGGAAGGAAGGATAATACATTGTCGTAAACGCCTTTTCTCCGTTTACGATGATATCCAGCCCGCCCGCTTCGTTGGCTTTGTATTCAAAGGTAACTCTCTGACCGAGCCACAGGTAACCGATATTGCCGTAAGAAGATAATTCGTTTCCGTCGTAATTCAGTAAGCCAGCGGAAGAATACCTCATTTCAAAGTATCTGCCCGTCCATCTGAGTTCGATTGCAGCCATGGTATAGCCTTGCTTTGCGTTGGACAAGCCTATAAACATTCTCGAGCCGACGGTAAGCGTGCCTTTATTCTGAACCATAAATGAAATTTTATAGCCGTCAACCTTTAATTTCAAGTCCGACAAAGCATTGAACGCGTTTGCCCCCTCGGATTCGTAAACGAGTGCGCCCGCTTCGGTTTCGCCCATCCAGAAATCCGCGCTCGGGTTAGCGTAGTTTATTGTTCCGCGTTCTGCCGTCTGCAGGTTGCCGCTAAGCATAGACCACGTTTTAAAATTATCGAAATATGTAAGGCTTGCGTCAAGCGTGCCGTTAAGTTCCGACGCGGCGGGAGCAACTTTTTTGCCCGTAATTCTTTCGGGAAGTTCGTAGAACGTTACTCTGTTGCCGACCGTCGTACCGTTTGAAAGCCAGTAGTTTACGTCCATAGCCAGATACCCGGCATACTGACCGAGACCGTTCTGCGGAAGAGTATAAGCCGCGTTCTCGTGCGCGGGATAGCGTGCGGTGGTATGGCCTTTAACTCCGTTCAGGTAAACGGCAAGTCCGCCGTTCTCTTCTTTGAATTCGAGGGTGGTTTTTTCACCCGCTTGAACGTACATAAGCGTGCCGTCTACGTTTAAATCGCATTCGGCATTAAGCCCCGCCGTCACATACGTTGCCTTAAAGCCTTTGCCGCTTTCATACGCAAATTTAACGGAAACCATCGGCATTGCCATGGGTGCGTTGGATAATCCTATTATGTAGTAATATCCGTCCGTAAACGTTTGACCGTCGAACAAATCGAAGGAGAACGTCGTTTTAAATCCGTTTGCATAGTAGAGTGCGTCGGAAATAGCCACATAGTTCATATGCGCGGTAGCGTGCGTCTGATAGAAAAGATTGTTCTTTTTGTCTCTGCCTACGAAAAATTCGTTATTTGGCTCATATAAAACGCCCTCGTAAGACCATTTGTTATCTATTATCGTTGCGGCCGCGCTCGAAATAGTTTCCGTACGATTGAATTCGCCGTCCTGTATGCCGAGTACGGTAATTCTGTTGGGAGTGGAAGCAACCGCGTCGTAAAGCCCGTCGTAAACGATAATTTTTCCCTTATAAGCTCCGTTGCGGTTGTAATAAACGTGCGCGGCGCTCGAAGCGAAACAAGGATAATGGGGCGAAGTAAACGTCTTATAATCGTTGACGTAAACGTCAAGGTTTTCCTGAGCTTCGTCCGCAACAAGACGGTAAGAAACGGTTTCGCCCGCGGCTATTCTTATAGTGCCTTCCGCATCGGAAAGAGCAGCTCCGCTGTTATCCGGGTTGAGACCCGCGGCGATGGCGTAAAGCTGAAAAGCGCCGTTGGTGTAAACCAACTTCAAAGCGTTCAGTATGCCCATTTCGGTAGTGCCGAGCCCGACGTAATAAGTCTGACCTTCGTTAAAAGACGAACCCGCCTGCGGGGCGATTTTAAAATCGATTTTAAAACCGTCTACAAAGTATTCCGTCTGAGGGTAAGCCGCGAAAGGATTTGCGTTTACCGTTTCAAAGAACAGATTTCCGTCTGCATCCGTACCGAGATAATAATCTCCGCCGGGGTTGGGATGGTTATACGTTTCCCCGTTGTACTCGCCGTTTGACAGCCCCGACCAAGGCGTTTTGGTTTCTTCCGCCGCCCAGACGTTCACCGCGGCGAACGACAGCGAAAAAATCAGGGTTACCGAGAAAAATAACAGTAACAGTTTTTTCTTCATCTTTATCCTCCTGTTTGAAGCAAAAAATGCTTTTAATTTGTTTTTACGTAGTATAACGTAGCGGGTCCGCCCGTTTCTACGCTCTTGCCGAATCTCAGATAGCAGATACTTCCCGCCTTTGCGTATGCGGAAATATCGAAAACAAGCTCGCCGGTTATATTTTCACCCGGCTGAACGGCTTTCAAAGTCGTCCACGTTCCGCCGTCGGTGGAAATTTCAAGCCTAAACATACCGCCTGCGGATAATTTGAGCACGGGGTCTTTCACGCTTTTATTGAGCATAAACGAGTACTGCAATACGTCCGTATTGTATACGAGCGCGTACGAGCCGAGACCGTCCGTAGACCTTTCGGCTTTTCTGCCGAGCGTTATGTTGTTTACGTCGAAATCACACCCGACGGGGCTGAAATCTATCTGCTTGAATGTGTTTACAGAATGCGCGCCTATGCGTTTAATGTTCCTGCCCGTTATTTTCAGGTAAAGGTTCGGAACGATATCCGTAACGGTGTAAGTATAGTAATTGCCGTAACCTTCGTAGGAAGAGCGGTCGTAAACGTTTAACTTGCGGTTAAAGAAGTTTTTGCCGTCTGCGGAAAAACCGAATCCGGTCACTTCGTCCGCTTCTATCGCAAGGTCGAGAGCGGAGATATTCGTATCGAGAGGAAGTTTGTAGATAACTTCGCCCGTTTTGTATCCCTCGTCCGTCTGCGCGGCAGAGGAAACAAGATACTGTTTATCGTAGCGGGTATCGAAATCGAACGTTTTGCCCTCCGATACGTCCGTCTGCAAATTGCATCTGTAAAGGCTGTAGCCCGTGCCGTCCTCGGGGGTGTTGTCGGTTATCTTTATATACACGGCTTTCTTTGTCAGTTCGGACGGAATGTCGCACTGAATTTGGTGGCGTTTGCCCGTGGTTTGTTTGTCGTATTCCACGTCCGCAAGGGTTGCCCAGTTGACGAGATCGGCAGAGGCTTCGATTAAGTATTCCCCCTCTATATCAAACGTAAAACGCGCTTTATTCACGTTTTCCGCAAGGTCGAAACGGTAGATTAAATAGTTGTTTCTTCTGCCGTAACGGAACTCGTCCATACCGCCTATAACGGCTTTCTGAACATTTTCGTAATCGTCCGAATGCCAGAGGTATGCTACCTCGTTTACGCCCGAGTTCGCGACGAAATCCGCCTCGGTGATGTCGTTGTAAACGGCGCTCATCTTTTCTTTATAAAGCTGCGCGAGCTGATACTGAGAGACGAATTCTATTCTGTCCGAAGCATTTGCCATTACGTTCGCGAGAGATGTAAAATCGCCCGCCCAGCCGTAAAGACCTATGCTGTAGAAAGTTCCGCCCATAACGTGGACGTTATCCAGAATATCCTTTACTCTGTTAGCGTCAAGCGCACAGAGGTTCTGGAAAATGGGAGTATCCTGAAAATAATAGTTTGCCTTGTCGCTGTTGTATTCGGCGGTACCCTCAACGCTGATACCCGAATACCCCGCGAGAACGGACGTAAGATTATCCATATACGTAACGTAATCCATAGACTGCGGAAGCCTGTTGAGAAGCGTACGTATGGAACCGTTAAGGTACTGAGAATATACGTCGTTTATGCCGAAGAAACCTGCTTTGTATTCCTCCGTAACGTTCTCGTTACGAATATAACCCACGCCGGACTCGCCCATCGCGTAGCCGTCGCCGGGAGACATGGTGGCGTTCATGTACTTTATCACGTTGGGGTTGAGGTCTACGCATGATGCGCTTATCGCCCAGGTCATGGTTTCCGTGCCGCGAAGCGGGTTTTCGTAAACCAACGGAAGTTTGAAGTGAACGTAGGAGTTGTTATCCGACTCCGAATACGTCATGGCAACGTAGATTTTTTCGGGGTCGTAAGAAATATCCTTGGGCTTTTCCTCGGCTTCCACTCTTTCGAGACCGCAAGTCCAGGAAAGATTCCACGTTTCGTGTGTAACCACGAAATATTTGCCGTAATTGTTGATAAATCTTACCATGCCCTCTTCGTCGCCCGTGAGGTGGAACACGCCGATAACGGGAGAGTTTTCCCTTGCGAGAGAGAGAATTTCGACTTCGAGATTTTTTATCATATCCGCTGTAACGGTTTCGCTCTGCGCGCCGTCGAAAATTCTCTGATAGTTGAACATTTTGTACGCCGTGGAATAATCGTAATTTGCGGCGTTGAACGTGCCGTTGTGGGCGATACACATATCGCTGAAAGTCCACTCGCCCGCCTTTGCCTTGTCGAGGGCGTAGCGATAGCATTTATACCACACGTCGAGGCTCGAACGGTCGGCGTCGTAAACGCCTTCTTCGTCCTTAAGCATAAACTCGCGGGTGTCGCCGAGAACTTTCAACGGCTCTTTCCCCTGCTCTTCGAGTTTTTCGTTTACTTCGCCGAGCAATCCTTCGGTCACGGGTAGCGCGTTCAGTTGCGAACACATCATGGAAGTAAGGTTGAGCACAGCCATATCGCCGTAAATGTTGGGGCCGCTGTCCTGCGAAGCCATAACGTTACGGACCATAAGTCTGTCGTGATACAAAACCACGCCTTTTATTTTGTCGTAATACCTTTCCACAAGGTCGAAAGCGTTGCCCGCGTCGATTTTCTCGAAATACGGGGTAACTCCGTCCTCTTCGAAATAACTTTTGTCGAGCGCGTCAAACCAGAACTGCGGAGAGTTAAACGTTGCCGAAGCCGCCTGTACTACGTAATCGTGTATAAGATACAGTTCGGGAGCATCTGCATTTACAATGCCCTGCAAAGTTACCGAAAGGAATAATTCCGGATACGGACAATTTGTTATATCCGCATAATACACCGTCTTTTTGGTAGTATGTTCAGGACGGGGAAAAGCATTGTAGGAACTGTCGAATTGCTTCTTTTCGGGCAGGGAGTAATCCTCTTTATGCCACGTTACTTTCGTATTCTGAGAAGCGCTCCCGCTGTCGTCGCCGTTTTTGCACGCCGTAACGGACAGCAAGCTTAACATCAACAGAACCGAAACAAATGTGTTTATAAATTTCCTCATATTTACCTCCTTAAAGTTTTAGCCTTTTATTGCGCCCATGGTAAGGTTGCTGTTTATAATCTGTTTCTGGAACACCGTAAAGAATATAAACGACGGTATCGCAGACAAAACGAGCAAAGCCATAGAGTAAGAATATTCGTCGGGACTTGTGCTCATAAGCGTTATGGAAACGGTTTTAAGTTCCGTTTCGGTTATAAGCATATTTGTTATGGCAAACTCGTTCCAGTAGCCCATAAACTGAATGAGCACCAGAGCGAAAATCATGCTTACGGAGTTGGGGATTATTATAGAGAAATATCTTTGTATTTCGTTTGCGCCGTCTATTTTTGCGGCTTCCTCTATTTCGTTTAAAAATCCATGGTAAAAACCTTTAAAGAAAATAATCGTGCTCGGCATGGATACAGCCGCGTAAATTATACTTATCCCGAAATGATTGTCTATCATTCCGAACGTCTGCATAAGGTAATAGAACGCTATCAGATACCCGAACAAAGGCACCGTCTGGATAAATATAATGAACAGCATTACTAACTTTTGCCCGGGAAACTTTCTCGCACCGAGAACGTACCCGATAGGCGCGGCACAAACAATCAGGAACACGAGCGCCACGAGGGTAAGCTTTGCCGAGTTCTTTATCATCGTAAAATACGGCGTGTAGAACTCGTATGCCATTAAAACATCGTTTACTTCGATGTATTTGTAACCGTGGATAACGTCTCCGTAGTTAGATGCGAAAACGCTCCAGCTTGTGGGAAAGCCGAACGGATCCTGCGTTAATTGCTGTTGCGTTTTTCCCGATGAAATGATCATGAAAACCAACGGGAATATCATGAGCAGCGCGTTGATCCAGATATAAATTTCCCTGAACGCCACACCGCCGATGTGGAGGGCTTGGTCTTTTTTCGATAAATTTTTCATCTTCGGTAAGCCCCCTTTATTGCTCGTCCTCTTTGTTCTTCGTCGGGAAATACATATAGACAATCATTATCGCCATAACTATAAGAGTGAGTACCACGCCCATTGCCGAAGCAAGACCGTATCCTTCGCTCGAATGCAGGCTTTCGTTATACAAAAGCACCCCGATCGTTTCAGTGGCGGACGCATTCGGAACGAGGGCGTATAGCCCCTCGAAGCTCTTGAAAGCCCCCACTACGCCGAGAATTACGTTAGCCGTGATAAGCGGCTTTAATTCCGGTAATTCTATTTTAAGAAAGATTTTCAACGAAGAAGCGCCGTCCAGCATAGCCGCTTCGATTACGCTTCTGGATACGTTGTTTATCTGCGTTGTGTAAAGCACCAGCCCCATACCGCCGCCGGCGCCGTAAAGCGAGGTGAAAAGTACGACGAAAACGAGTATTTTCTGGTCGCCCAGGAAATTTATAGGCTCGCTTATAATTTTTAAGTTAAGCAATATGCTGTTGAAAAATCCATACTCGTCGGGCGTCAGCATATAATTCCACAGTCTGCCTATCGTAACCGCCGAAACGACGCATGGCAGGTAGAATATATACCTCAATACGTTGAGAAGTTTATGCTTCGCCACAAAGAACGAAAGAATAATAGTGGAAACCTGCCCCACGAGTATTCCCCACGCTCCGTACAAAATCGTTCTACCGAGAGCTTGCAGCCATCTGTCGGTTTTAGCGACGCTGAGATAATTTTTAAGCCCTACGAAATCCCACTCCGCGCCGATGCTTTTTATATGAAAGAAGGACATATACAGGCTGTATACCACGGGAACGACGACGAAAAGAATCATCAGTATCCCGCCCGGTATCAAATAAAAATAGCAATTAAGCCCTTCTTTTTTTGATAAAGATAATTTCTTCATTACTTGTTACCATGCGTTTTTAAGTCTTGCCCAGGCTTGTTCAACGGTTTCGCTGTTGTTTATTACCGCATTGAAAGAGGATTCGCAAGCGGAGTCAAGACCCGATTTATAGAAGTAGTTCATCCAGAATATGGACATTCCGTTATCTCTTGCTTCATCGTAAATGGGCTTGAAAGCGGCGTCGAAAAGCGCCTTTTTGGACGCGTCTACGTTTTCGTAGGAAGTATTCTTTACAACGGGATAAAGGAAGCTGTTGAATAAAGCCCTCTGCGCCGCGTCGGAATACATAAACTCGATTACCTTTTTGCATTCTTCCACGTGTTGTGATTTTGAATTTACAACAAGGCAGTCGTTATAAATACCCGAAATACCGCCCTGCGCTCCCTCTGTTGCGAAAGCATCGGGGGCGTCGGGCAACGTGAACGCGCCTACTTCGAAGTTACACGATTTGCTGTAATCGAGAAGGTCGAGCCCGGGGCACATTACCATAAGCGCCTTCTGCGTTGCGAAGTTGTTCGCCGCGCTTTCGGAAGTATAACCGGTGAGATTTTGTGCGAAAATGCCGTCTTTTCTCATCTGTTCCACCCATTTGTAGGTGTTGAGCATAGCGTCGTTATCGAACGGGTTCGTCGCGGAAGCCGTCTTGGGCTGAATAATCGCGTCGAGCTGATCTTTGGACATGGTTTTGCCGCTCATCGCCTGAAGAACATGATAAGTATAGCCGGTTACTATCGTCTGATATTTTTGTTTGCCGTTGTCTTTGATACCTTTTACGGAGTTGCAAAGAGATACGAGTTCGGCATAGCTCGAAGGAACGGTAAGTCCGTTCGCTTCAAACACAGTTTTGTTGTAGAAGATAACGGGGCTGCAGAAGCCGAATATAGGCGCGCACCAGAATTCGTTGTCTATCTGGTTGAGAAGAGCTACTTCGTGGAAAGTATCCTTCTTGGAACCGATAACGTCCTCGAGCTTGACGATTCTGCCGCCCTTTTGCAAAATGGGAACGACAAGACCGCCGGAAGTGGCAGCCATATCGGGCGCGCCCTTGCCGTCGAGAAGTACGTCTAACCCCGTACCTAAGTTTGTGCTCGGAGTGAATTTCAGTTTGATGCCTTCGTTCGCCTCTTCAAAAGCTTTTTTGAACCAGCCGATAAAGTAGTTGGGTTGATTGACTGTGGATATCCAGATTTCGATTTCCACGTCTTCCGTTTTTCCGCCGCTGTGAGAGCCGCTGTCGTCCTGTTTTCCGCAACCTGCGAACGTAAGCAGTATCAGCGAAAATAAAAATGCCAAAATACGATTGAAAGTTTTCATTATTTATCCTCCCGGTTTAAATTTTTATCTCTTTTATTTCTTTCAAAACAGTTCCGTTCAGTTCCAGAGTCTTTATTTCAAAAGGCTCAAACGTGCACGAAATGCTCTGTTTTTGCGCGATAAAGGCGGCTTTTGCTTCGCCGTCACTTGTGTTTACAAGCCTTATGACGTAAGAGCCATCCGAAGATTTTTTCATTGCCGTCATAATGACCGTGCCGTCGCCCGACAAAGATATTCCGCTTTTTTCAATTTCATTATTTCCTTGAGGGAAGATGTTCTGAACGAACGGCTTTTCGTTAAAGGAAAGGGCTTCCCTGTCGATTTTCTCTTTGACCTTATCGTAACTGTCCGCGAGAATTTCAAACGAATAGCGGTGTTCGCCCTGGTCGCACCTCGGGCTGTATCTGTCGTCGCGGAGAATTCTTCTGTCCGGCGAAATGAAATGCGCGGTATACGCCGTGCCGCGAACCAGCGAGAGCTGCAAAACGTTGCCCTTTGCGCTGAAACCGTAAATGCAATTATTTATAACGGCAAGGGCGCTGTTTTTCTTTTCGTCCCTGAGCAAAACCCATTTGTGGCAAACCCTTTCGCTTCCGTCCGACGGGACGTTTTCGAAACCGCCCAAAATCTGCGTTTCCGCGCAGGACATGTTTTTCGACGGAATTTCAAGCTTTATCATTTTGTCTTTATGATTGAAATCGAGTTCCATATCAACTACGATTTTTCTGCTTGTTTTATATACCTTGTACTGCGTGACTACGGAGCTGTTATCCGCAACGAAAACCGCCTCTATCACACAAAAAAGCCTGCCGTCCTCAATAATTCTTACAGGAGAAAGATCCTCCGTTTTGCACCCAGAAATAACCGCGGCTTCTTTCCTCGAGGCAAGTCTGAAAGGCTTTTGTCTTTCTACAAGTCTCTTTTGCTGGTACGGCTGCATTGCCCAGGGGTCCTCGTTGTCCTCGTATATAACGGGCAGGAATGCGGGCGAGCCGATATATTCCGTGCCGTCCACTACAAGGCTTTCGATAAGCCCGCTGTTTATGCCGACGGTCACTTTTCTGCCGTTGTTTTCTATGGTTATGTCCTCGTTACAAACGGGAAGCACGGGTTTTTCGGGGCGATGAACGCATTTAATATCGAAACGCGTAAGGCTCATGGGTTCGAGTTCGGCTTCGAAAGCCACTTTCTTCGCCCATTCTATGGGAATATTGGAATCCTCTTTTATAACCTGCGAAACGACGGTGCCTTTATCATTTCTAACTCCAAGATCGGCAAAGCCTTCAAAAAATCTTTCCGCCATCAGAACGGGGTTTTCTATGTATTCCGTCACCTTGTACGGCGCGGGATTGAACACGAAAACGGGGTATTCGAGCGGCTGAGCTTTTTTGCAATCCTTGGCGAGCATGTACATGGCTTTCGCGTTTAAAGCGTTTAGCCTGTTTATGCCTTCGCCTATCATTCTGAGGGCTTCTTCCTTTACAAACCTGACCGTTGTGCCGGGCAAAATGTCGTGAAATTGTGCGAAAAGCAGGACTTTTTGTATTTTATCCATCTCCTCCGAGGGATACTCCGTGACGCCCGACATATCGGCGTAGCTCAGGAGTTTTTCGGTGGCGTAAAACAAATTTTCAAGCTGACGGTGCGTTTGCTTTATCTCTATCTGCGAGGTATAGCAACCCGGAAAACAAGGGTATAAATCCCCTTGGAACTCTTTCCTCGAAAAATACTTATTCTCGGCGAAAAATTCTTCGGGCGAGGAATAAACGAATTCCACGTCCGGCATTTCCTTTTTCAAGTCCTCTATTCTTTCGAGGTCGAGACGGGAAGGTCCGCCGCCGTGATTGCCCACGCCCCACAAAACTATCAGCGTTTCGTCGTCCTTAGCAATATCCATTTCCGCTTCTATTTTTTCCCTTGCCTTGCCCATTTCGCTGTTATACGAACTCGGACGAGAAAATTTAAGCTCTCCCCCGCCAAGCCCTTTCCATGTAAAATCCGGCGCTAACGGAAGAAAACCTTCCATAGGTCTGTGAGACATATAGCCCGTTATGCCGAGCTTGTTTAAAACATACGGAAGCCCCTGGCTGTGCCCGAACGAATCCAGGTTTGTCGCTACGGTATTTGCGGGTTGATTGAACTTTTCGGCAAAATATTTTCTTCCCGTAAGCACCTGACGAATAATGGACTCCGCCGTGGGAATGTTGCAATCCGGTTGGAGATACCACCCGCCCATAATTTTCCATTTGCCTTTTTCTATAAAGGTTTTGATGCGGGCGAACAGCTGCGGGTCGTATTCCTCCACCCACTCGTACAGCACCGATTCGTTATGGCAAAAGACAAAATCGTAACTGTCCAGCAGGTTCGCCACGGAGGAAAACGTGGAAAGCGCTACGGATTTTCCCTCGGCAATATCCCACTGCCAGACCGGATCGATATGCGCGTTACATAATAAAAATACTTTTTTCATACACCTATTGTTTTTTCTAAAAAGCGATATCTTTTTTTATGAAAATCTGTCGTAAGACGACGTTTTTTCGTCGCAGGACATATTTTTCTATAAAATATCTTAGCAAAACGAATGGCAATTTTCAATAGCCCCGGGAAAGTTTTTAGTCGGTTTTTCAAATTTCTTAATGTAACTTTAATGCCTCTTCCGCGTAAACGGCAAATAACGGGCAAACACATTTTGTTAC
>CAKQLR010000012.1 GCA_934254725.1 uncultured Clostridia bacterium
TTGCATGTGTTAAGCACGCCGCCAGCGTTCGTCCTGAGCCAGAATCAAACTCTTAAGTTTAATATTCTTAAAGCCGTACGATTTCTCGCACAACTGCTCTAACGATTTTCGTTATTGCTGACTGTTTTTTGGTACATAAAATATACTCAAATTTAATTGACAGAAACATTTCAAAAACTAATGTTTTTGTAACCATTTCCTTCTATTCAATTTTTAAACTACGTTTCGGCTGAAGTCGTTCAACCGTGCTGTCTCAACCGACAGCTTATACATCATATCACATTGGGATTTATTTGTCAACTGTTTTTCAAAAGTTTTTTCAAATTTTTTTAATTTTTTTGAAGCACTTTTTCAAACGATTTCCGACGTTTATTCCGTGTGATTTCCGCCCACGCTTTGCTTTCGCAAAGAACCGTAGCGAAACGATGTGCACATATTAAACTACATTTGACAAAAAAAGTCAACTGTTTTTTCAAACTTTTTTAAAAAAATTTTTAAAATACTATATATTGTGTACTTTTTTTCGTTTTTCGACAAAAAACACAAGTCGACATTCGGGTTTTTCCGCTAATTTGCCGATTTTTAACGAAAAACTCCTTTTCTTCCTTCCTCTCTTTGTGATATAACACGGGCGATTTTCCCCTTCCGTTGATAGAAAAAACCAACGTTGGTCTTCCCGAACCGAATTCATCGCCTCTCTTTTTCTTCAGCTTTCCCTCTAATCTCTTTTTGATTTTTCTGTTTTATGCTCTTAAACAATTTAATACAGCCGGTATTTTCCTTTAGTTTTTCTTTTCGGCTTTGCGCGAACTTCCCGAATCTTTGTTTTTGACAGTCGGAAAAAGTTTTATAATTTTTTCGGTAACAGTACTTTCGCTCATTCTGTTCGCCGAAAAATTTTTATTCTTTTATTTTCATATACTTCCCCGCATCTGATTTTTCACCTTTTTATTTGGCGTTTAAAGACAAAAAATTTTTTAAACGGGTTTTCTTTCGCGCGCACGCGCGCGTACGCGTATTTATATATGTATGCGGCTGTGAGACGGCAATAAAAAAGACACCGACTTCCCTCTATTTATTCGTTGCGCGGAAAAAATTTTTTTGCAAAGCTTTTTTCGACTGTAAACAAACGGCGGAACATAAAATAATTGACAATCGGACGGATATAATATATAATGATATATTGAAATAACACGGACGAAAAGAAACGGCTGAAAAAGTTCATAACCGTTTTTCGACGCCGCAAAAGAGGTTATATATGAACGAAAAAGTAATTTTAACAAAACAAGGCTATCTTGATCTCGAAAAAAAGTTAGACGAACTTAAACTTGTAAAACGCCCGGAAATAGTCGAGCGTATCAAGGAAGCAAGAGCGCAAGGCGACCTTTCCGAAAACGCCGAATACGAAGCTGCGAGAAACGAACAATCTCTTATCGAAGGTCAGATACTCGAAATAGAAGCAAAACTTAAAAACGCTACCATCATAGACGAAGCTCATTCTTCGAGCGACGGCGTCGTAACGGGCAGTAAAGTTACCGTTCACTACCCCGAACTCAACAGAACGGATAAGTACATCATAGTAGGTACGACCGAGTCCGGCACACACGACGGCGAATATTACAGAATTTCCAACGAATCGCCCGTAGGCAAAGCGCTTTTGTACGCTAAGATAGGCGAAACCGTTACAGTAAACGCTCCGGGCGGATCGAAGAAAGCCACCGTCGTTTCCATAGACTAATTTTTTGGAGTTAAATCATGAGCGAAGAAATACTCAAGACCGAAGCTCAGCAGGAAAAAGAGCTCGGCGAACAAATGATAATCCGCAGGAATAAGCTTGCCGCTCTTCAGGCGGAAGGCAAAAATCCTTACGAAAAAGTCAAATACCCGCGCACTCACACTTCCGCGCAGGTTATAGAAAATTTCGACGAACTCGAAGGCAAAGAAGTAAGCATTGCCGGCAGAATGACCATTCGCCGTATTATGGGTAAGGCTTCCTTTGCCAAATTTATGGACGGAGCCGGAATTATTCAGGCGTACATCCGCCGCGACGACGTAGGCGAAGAAGATTACGCGCGCTTTAAGCAGTGCGACATAGGCGATATTTTCGGAATAAGCGGAAAAGTTTTCAAAACTCAGACGGGCGAAGTTTCCATTCATGCGGACAAGATAGAGCTTCTTTCCAAATCCCTTCTCCCACTTCCCGAAAAATTCCACGGGCTTACCAATATGGATATGCGTTATCGCCAGAGATACGTTGACCTTATCGTAAACCCCGAAGTTAAAGATACTTTCGTTAAGCGCAGCCGCATTTTAAAGGAAATAAGAGCGTATCTTGACGCGCGCGGATACCTTGAAGTCGATACCCCCGTTCTCCACACGCTTGAAATAGGCGCTGCGGCAAGACCGTTCAAAACCCACCACAACACCCTCGATATAGATATGTACCTCCGCATAGAGACGGAACTTTATCTTAAGAGGCTCATCGTGGGCGGCTTCGACAAGGTTTACGAAGTTGGCAGAATTTTCAGAAACGAAGGCATGGACGCTTTCCACAACCCCGAATTTACTACCATAGAAATGTACGAAGCTTACAGCGACTACAAAGATATGATGAATTTAATCGAGGATATGTACCGCACGCTCGCGTTTAAAATTTGCGGCAAGGGCGTTATAGAATATCAGGGCGAGGAAATAGATATGGCTTCTCCCTGGACGAGGCTTACCATGGCTGAAGCGGTTAAGAAATACTGCGGCGCGGATTACTATGCCTGGGAGAGCGACGAGCAGGCGAGAGCGGAGGCTAAACGCCTGAACTGCGAAGTTCCCGAGGGCGATACCGCTACAAAAGGTCACGTTCTTATCGCTATGTTCGATGCGTTCGTAGAAGACAAACTTCTTCAACCGACGATTATTTACGATTACCCGGTGGAAAACTCCCCCCTTGCGAAACGCAAGGCAAGCGAACCCGCATTTACCGAAAGATTCGAATATTTCATCTGCCGTCACGAAATGGGCAACGCGTTCTCCGAGTTGAACGACCCCATCGACCAGAGAGAAAGATTCGTAAAACAGGTTAACGCTAAGCGCGCGCAGGGTGCTAATGCGGAAGTGGACGAAGACTTCGTAACCGCGCTCGAATACGGCATGCCCCCGACAGGCGGTTTGGGATTAGGTCTTGACAGACTTGTTATGCTCCTTACAAACAGCGCGACGATAAGGGACGTTTTATTGTTCCCCACCATGAAGCCTATAAAGAAATAATCTATCATTGTTTTTAAACCAAACAAAATAATTCGGAAGATTCAAAAGGAAAACTCGGGAGATCGGTTCACCGTGAATGCGGGTTTTCCTTTTGCTAAATAATTGGAATGGATAGCAGAATTACGAAAAATAGATTAAAACAGCTTCTCTCCTACGATTTGTGGAAGATCATCGCTATTATAATAGCGGGTATTTTCGTGTGGTCTTTACTTTTTACCACGCTGGGGGCAAGGCTTTCCGAAGGCGAAATGCTTAATATTTACGCCTACAACGTGCACGTTTCCGAGGACAGCGTAAACGGCTTGCTCGACACCGAAGCGGACAACGGAAAGTATTATTCCTACGAAGTGAGGGAAACTAAGTTTTACGATTTCGGCGCGTACAGCTCAACAAACACCACAATCGCTCAGCAATTTGCAGCCTGGACGAGTGTCGGTCAGCTTGACGTTATGTTCATCTCCGACAAGGGCGACGAAATTAAAAGCAAGGACGCGGACGGAAACGAACAGACATCCTCTCTTTACGATAACTACAGCTATTATTTCTACGACCTGAATACGCTTTGCGATGACGCGTTCAACTACTGCAAACGTCACGGCAACATGAAGGATGACGGCACTTTTGACGAAGATGCCATTACGACGTTCTTCGAAGCGAGAATGAAAAACGATAATTTCTACAGGCACGGCATGGTTAACGCCGCCCAGGAAATAGACCGTTTCAAAAAAATAAGAGACAACGCCACTATACTTCAAGGTTGGCTTAACGATCCCACCCTCGCTTCCGTCTGGAGAGTTTCCGAATTCGAGGACAAGAGCGGCAAGATCACCTGGAAAACAGGGGTTAAACTTGACGAGCTTGAATCTATTTGCGGCGCGAATACAGAAACGGGCAAGAAGCTTTCACAACTTTGTTCCACAGGCGAAACGGATGAGAGCGGCAGCGGCGCGATAGTCGGCAAAGTAGTTCTTTCCGTATTCAACAACTCCGCACACCAGGAGGACTTGGTTTACGAAAGCCTCGCTTTTCTCGTAAAAACCATTAAAACTTACACCTCGCTATGAAACGAATGCGCAAGCCGCTTATTTACACGGCGCTGAAAAGATATGCCGAAAGCAACCCCGTACGATTGCATATGCCGGGACACAAAGGCAGAAGCGCCGGAAGTACCTTTGCGAAAGATTTATACTCTCTTGCCCCCTATGACATAACCGAGCTTTCTTTCAGCGGTTGTCTTGAAACGAACGAGGGAATTATATCCGAAGCCGAAAAAAACGTTGCCGAAATTCTCGGGGCAAAACACTGCCATTTCGTTACGGACGGCTCGAGCGCGGCTATTCTTTCCATGATATTCGCAATGAAGGGCACGGGCAGGAAAATTATTTTGCAGCGCAACAGCCACAAGAGCGTGTTCAATGCAATTGATTTATTCGGGCTTGAGCCGCTGTTTCTTCCCTCTGTTTCCAAAGACGGCATTCCCTATGCGGATACTGACGCACTTGAAAAAATTTTAACCGAAGAAACGGACGTGTGCGGGGCGGTTCTGATATCCCCCGACTACTACGGAATTGTTCCCGACTTAAAAAAAGCCGCCTTTATCGCGCATAAACACAGCATTTTACTCGGAATAGACGGGGCGCACGGCGGTCATTTAAAATTCAGCGCGCCCGAGTTTTACGCAGGCAATTACGCGGACGTGTGGGTGGACGGCGTGCATAAAACTCTGCCCTGCTACACACAATGCTCGCTGCTTTGCACAAACGACGAGGATCTTAATCGGGAAATTCTCAAAGGGCTTTCTTTCTTCAGAACCACAAGCCCCTCTTACCCGCTTATGGCTTCAATTGAATTCGGCGAATATTACGCCGAGCATTACGGTAAGAGTAAATACCCGAAATTGCTTGAAAACATACGGTTTTTTAAAGAAAACGCTAATATTTTAGGCGTAGAATTTGCGGAAAAAACCGACAAAACAAAAATTATAATAGATTGCGATTCTTCGCTTATTTGCGCGGAAAAACTTGCAGACTTTCTGGAAAAGAACGGCGTGTTCATAGAGATGAACGACGGCAGATATCTTTGCCTTATGGCTTCGATAATGACCGAAAAAAAAGACCTTACCAAGGTACTACGCGTGCTTAAAGAGTACATGCGACTGCAAAAAGTCCCCTATATCACGCAAAAACAGCACAATTCAAACAGCTTGCCTTTGCGGGCGATGACTTATAACCGTGCATTGAAAGCCGAGGCAGAGTATGTTCCGATAGAAAAAGCTTCGGGCAGAATAGCGGCAGTGAATGCGGGTGTATTCCCCCCTTGCTACCCGATAGTGCTTGCGGGCGAGATAATCGACGGCGGCGCGATACATATTTTAAAAAACAACAAAAACGTTTTCGGAACGGAAAACGGCTATATAAAAGTAGTTAAGGAAAAAAATGAAAGGTAAATTCATTACTTTGGAAGGTTGCGAGGGTGCGGGCAAATCCGCTCAAAGCAGACTTCTTGCCGAATATTTCACGAAAAACAATATAGATTTCATCCTCACCAGGGAACCGGGCGGCACCGACGTAGCCGAAAAAATCCGCGGGATTATTCTCGACCCCGAAAACAAGAGCATGTCCTATGAGTGCGAAGCGCTTTTGTACGCCGCCGCGCGTGCCGATCATATTTCAAACAAGATTATTCCCGCGCTGAACGAGGGCAAAATTGTACTTTGCGACAGGTTTTTGGATTCCTCCCTCGCCTACCAGGCTTATGCAAGAGAGCTTGGAACGGAAACCGTGGAAAAGGCTAACTTCTTTGCTTATGAAAAATGCATGCCGGACGTAACGCTTTTTCTCGACATCTCCCCTGCCGACGCTTTCAAGCGCAAGGGCGGAGTAGACAAAACGGACAGAATAGAGCTTGAAGGCATGGCTTTCCACACCAAAGTGTACGAGGGCTACCTCGCTTTAGCCGACAAATATCCCGACAGGTTTATTAAAATTCCCTGCATGGGCAACAAATACCAAACGCACGAAAACATTATTAACACGCTTAAACAAAAAGGCATTTTGAAATGAATTCACCCGAGAAATTTTTTATTAAAACCGCGGCTTACCGCGCAATAAAAAACGAGCGAGAAACCGATTCCTTTGCGCACGCATATCTTTTGGTTTGCTCCGACGAAGCGTATCTGCGCGCTTACGTAAGAGCCTTTGCAAAGACGATAATGTGCGAAAAAGGCGGCTTATGCGATGAATGCAGGGTATGCAAACTGATAGAAAAAGAAAACTTCTGCGACTGCGAATTTTACCCCGCCGAGGGAGAAAAACCCACCACCGAAGGCATAGACCTTATTGTAGGCGAGAAGTGTTTCGTAAAACCGCTCGAAAGCAAACTGAAGCTTTTTTGCATTTCGGGTGCGGAAAGCCTGAACCTTCCGTCGCAGAACAAACTGCTAAAAACGCTTGAAGAGCCGCCGAAAAACGTAATAATAGTACTCGGCGCAACCAACACGTTCACCCTTCTGCCCACTATTAAGAGCAGAGTAAGAAAATTAGAGATACCTTCCTTTTCGGAAAACGATATAATAAACGTGCTTTGCGGGGAGCTTACGGACGCGGCTAAGCTGAAAAAAGCGGCGGCGCTGTCTGACGGAAAGCCCGGCGAAGCAGAGAAAATCTACAACGATTTCGGCAAAGAAAAAACGTCCGACGAATGCCTGAATGTTTTAAGAGGACTTAGAAAAAGCCCCGATATCGCACGTTATTCGCTTATTTTACAAAAAAAATCGCGCGAAGAATTCGCATCGTTCATCGCTCAGATGCGGATAATAGTAAGAGATTTGCTGCTTGTTAAAGAAAACAAAACGGATCTTTTGATAAATTTCGACAAACAATCGGATCTTGAAATTCTATCCGAAAAGTACGACGAAGGCGCATTGCTCGAATTTTCCGACGACCTCGGAAAGGCCGCGACCGCGCTCAACAACAACGGAAACCAGACCATGCTTGCGGACAGACTTCTGTTCGCGTTATTAGAGGAGAATTACAGATGGCAAAAATCGTAGGAGTAAAATTCAATCACACCGCTAAGGTTTACTACTTCGACCCCGGCAAAAATTTTTATAAAGAAGACACGTGCGTTATAGTCGAGACTGCGAAAGGGCAGGAGTTCGGCTACGTTAAAATAGAACCGAAAGAAGTTCCCGACCGCGAAATAGTTCAGCCCCTGAAACCCGTTATCAGAAGAGCTTCGCCCAAGGATCTTGAGAGAATTAAAAACAACGAGCTTCGCCGCCCCGAAGCGCTTAAACTTGCGCAGGAAAAAATCGAAGCGCATAAACTTAAAATGAAGCTTGTCGATTGCGAGTTCTCTTTCGACAACAGCAAAGTCGTGTTCTATTTTTCCGCACCGGGAAGAATCGACTTCCGCGAACTGGTAAAAGATCTTGCGGCGGCATTCAGGCTCAGAATAGAACTTCGCCAGATAGGTATTCGCGACGAAACAAGAATTTTGGGCGGCATCGGGCCCTGCGGCAGAGAATGCTGCTGCTCCTGCTGTATGCCGGATGTAAAAAAAGTTACCATTAAAATGGCTAAGACGCAAAACCTTTCCCTTAACCCCACCAAAATCAGCGGACTGTGCGGCAGGCTTATGTGTTGCCTCGAATACGAAAACGCTTACTATTCGGAAGTGTATAAAAAAATGCCGAAGGTCGGCTCCGAAGTCACCACCCCCGACGGCAAAGCTTCCGTTGTCGCCAACAACATGCTTAAGGAAACCGTCAGGGTTAAGTTTGACAACAAGGGAGAGTTTTCCTATAAAGACTATCCGCTGTCGGATCTGAAATTCAAAAAGTCCAAGAAGGACGAAGAAGTAGACGACACGGCTGACGAAGAAGTCAAAGCGTTAATGGACGATTAGGAATTCCATTTATTATCATTAAACACTAAAAAGCCTCGTTTTTGTGAGATAAACGGGGCTTTTTATTTTTATAAAGTTCTAATTTAATATTACCATTACCTTTAAATCAGCTTTTTAAAGAACAGCTTGCGTTATCGTATTCTTCCTGATACTCTTTAAACTTTTCTTCCTCACCGAGGACTATGCTTTCGGCAATCTTCTCCGCCATGGCGTAAACGTCTTTAAGTTTTACGCTCGTATCGTAAATGTTTTTTACCTTGTCCTTGGTGGAGACTATGCCCATAATGCTTCTGTCTCCCACTATCTGCATTTGCTTATCCATGCCGAGTGCGGGACGAAGCCCCCTTTCATAATATTTAATTTTACCTATATCCTCTCTCTTTCCCACAGCCGAATCTATCACCGTGACGATTGCCCCGAAATGAAACCTGCGGATAAACCTTATTGCCGTATCGACGGAAAGGGCGGTCACGGGGTTGCTCATCGTGCCGTACACGTACCCGCAAAAGGACTTATTCTTTTTAAGAAGCGAACCTACAAGCGGACCTAAACTATCGAACACTATTTTGTCCGAGCCGATACAAAGATAAACTTTTTTATCCCAATCGGGAGTTTTTAATGTTTCACGAGGAAAAAAATTGGTTATAATTTCGCTTAGGTTTAGCGAATTTTCTATTTCAACACTGCCATTCATACTTTTTTTATTGCCAAAAAAATGCTTTTTTATTCACAAAATATTTTATGGCGCATATTATTTAATATGAACAGTATTTATTTTTTTAAAATGCACGCCTCGGGAAACGATTACGTTTTCATTGACGAGCGGGAAAACTACTACACGGACTATCCTACCCTTGCAAAAAAAATCAGCGACAGACACTTCGGCGTTGGGAGCGACGGACTTATAGTCCTCGGAGAAACTTCCTCCGCAGACGTCCGTATGACTATGTTCAACGCGGACGGCTCACGGGGCGAAATTTGCGGAAACGCACTCCGGTGTATCGGCAAACATCTGTATGGAAAATACAAAAACCTTTCGCACGACGAAAGCGAAAAATACGGCAACGATGTCACCTGCTTCTCACCAGACAAAGACAATGATTCGGCAAAAAGCCCCTTTTTTCGCGTATTAACGGATGCCGGAATAAAAGAAATAACGGTTGATGGAGACGTAGAAAAGTTTAACGTGAAAATGGGAACGGTTCTGTTCAGAGGCGAAAAACTCCCGCCTGTAGGAGTATTTTTAATGCCTTTTAACGGAAAGGAATTCCTTTTCAACTGCGCGTTTATCGGCAACCCGCATGCCGTGTGCATTGTGGAAAACTTTGATTTCGATTACGAAAAACTCGCAGACGAACTTAACACGAGTGGATTTTTTGTAGAAGGCGCAAACGTTGAATTCATAAAGCTTACAGAAGGCGGTGCGGAAATGCGCGTTATAGAACGCGGCAGCGGCGAAACGCTATGCTGCGGAAGCGGCTCCGTGTCGGTTGCGGCTGTTTTGTGCAGAAACGGGCTGAAAAATTTCGGCAAAATAGCTATTTCTACGCTCGGCGGCGACATTACCGTTGACGTAGAAAAAGACTATTCGGTGACTCTTTCGGGAGACGCCGAGTTTGTTTTCGAAGGCAAATATTTTATAGAGTAACGGATAAAAAAATGAAGAATATATTAAAAATTTCGGAGAAAGATTGCTATAAAAATCTTTCGGAAAGTTATTTGTTCAGCGACGTCAGGCAAAAGGTAAAGGAATTTTCCTCAAAAAACAAGGTAAAAATTCTTGACATGAGCATAGGCGATATTGCGTACGCCATCCCTCCGTCAAGCGCCGAAGCCATGAGAATCGCCGCTACGGAAATGGGCGATAATGTGAGAAAAAGGGGGTATTCGCCCGAAAACGGCTACCCGTTTCTCCTTAAAGCTATAACGGAATACTATGCCGATTTAGGGGTAAAGCGAACGGAAAACGAAATTCTTGCGGGCGACGGAGCCAAGTCCGACGTTTCGCTTTTTACCGACGCGCTTTCCTGCCGAAACGAGCTTATTCAGGAACCGTGCTACCCCGTTTACAGGGACGCAGCGATTATGCGAGGCAGTACGCTTTCGGTCGTCACCGGGAATAAAGAAAACGGATTCCTGCCCTTGCCGACAGGTATAGAAAAGAAGCCGTACGTAATTACGCTGTGCTCCCCCAACAACCCGACAGGCGCGACTTACGGCATGGAAGAGCTTAAAAAATGGGTGGATTTTGCAATCGAAACAGGCTCGCTTATTTTATTCGATGGCGCGTACTCCGCCTTTGCAAAACAAAACGCGGTTAAAACTATTTTTTCCGTAAAAAACGCCGAGTACTGCGCGGTGGAATTCGGCAGTTTTTCAAAATTTGCGGGGTTTACGGGGGTGAGATGCTCCTGGGTAGCTATTCCCGAAAAAATTAAACTCGACAACAACAAAACCCTTCTGTCTTTAATAAAACGCAGAAGGTCCGCAACGTTCAACGGCGTATCATACATAACTCAGCGAGGAGCGGAAGCTGCGCTGTCATTCAGAGGAAAAAAAGAGTGCGAGGCGCTTATAAAAAAATATATGTCCGCAGCGGGCAAACTGAAAGCGTACTTTGCCGGAACGGGTTTGTTTTTCACGGGGGGCGACAACTGCCCGTACCTGTTTATCGAATGCCCGAACGGTGAAAAATCCTTCCCTTTCTTTGAAAGACTTTTAGAAAAAACGGGCGTGGTCTGCACACCAGGCGTCGGCTTCGGTGAGGCGGGCGAGGGATATTTCAGGCTGTCAGCATTTCAGACGGAAAGCACCGTAGACGAAGTCATAAAAAGATTTAAAGTCTCGAAAATTTTCAACATAAAATAAAAAACCGCCTTTATCGCGCATTATCGTATAATTTTCCTTTTTTTAGCAAATAATATAGGTATGATAAAAGCAAGCGGAAATATAAAGGAAGCAAAACAAAAAATCAACTCGTTGCTCGGCTCTAAGGTAGCGGTTAAGGTAAACCTCGGCAGAAACAAATACGAACATTTTTTAGGTCAGGTGACCGCGGTTTACCCCTCGCTTTTTAAAATCAGTCCTTTAAGCGACTATCGCGGAAAAACAACTTACTCCTTTCAGGAGATGCTTTGCGGCACGATTTTTCTCAAAAAAGCGGAATCCGAAAAGTAGCGCACAATAGAAAAGCTCCTCGCAAAAACAAACGGGGAGCTTTTTTATATTTTATTTTAACTTATTCGAACAAACCGAACTTTACAAATGAGTAACTGTTTCTCTCCTGAGAACTTACGCCGTCTTTCCAGGTACCGATATTCTCGAACGAATACGGACCGACGGACAGCGGTTCTTCAGCATAAAGAAGGTGATGCGGTCCTAACAGGTTGCGGTTGCTCGAATACAGCGTTACGCAAATTACGTTCTCGCCCTTTTTAAGGTAATCCTTAAGGTCAACGGTGCGGTCGAAATATCCTTTTTTAACGGGAACGCCGTTCACGGCAATGTCCGCGAGATGGAATCTTCCGTTCAGCTTCAATACGGAAGCTCTCCCGTCATACATAATTTTCTTTTCAAGCGCAATGTTTCCTGCGAAGAACGGGAAGCCGCCCTTGACGGTATCGGCAATGTACTCCTTCTTTTCGGAGATGTAGAAATCGTCCTCGGAAATCAGAACGTTATCCTCTTTGCCGTCTTTGAATCCGCCCTTGGAGAACACGCCGAAATCTCCCTGCAGGTAGCAAGCCTCTATCGTTGTATTGTACGCAAGGCAGTTTCTCAGGCTCTCGGTAACGTTTTCGCCGAACAGCGCGTAGTACACTTTTTCGTCCTCGAAGAAGTGTATTTTTATAACCGCTTCGTTCCTGCCTTTTACCAGTTTATTTGCGATAAAGGCGGTATATGTCTTTTTATCGAAATCCGAAACGCCGTCTAACGTAACATCCTTTCCGTTAATTTTAATATAGATATTGTTCATATCTTCGGTAACGAATTTAATCTTTTCGGGTACCTTTTCCAAATCGAATTCGTACTTAAGATAGAGGTCGCCGTCATAGCGTTTATCGAGCATTTCGTTAAACGCTCCCATATAGTGCATTCTCTTGCTGTAGTTAACGCCGTCAAAGGAATATTTCAGGTTGTCGAGCGTCATATAGTTATCCGAGCAATCTTCGACTTTAAACTCCCCGTCGAGAGTGAAAGTCTGACTGAGCGGAACATATTTCGTTTCCTCATCGTCAAAGAACAGAATGTAGGACTGTGCGGGCGCAAAATCGAGTTTTGCGGAAACTTTTTCTGTCGTTCCGTTTTCTACGTTATACGCAACAAAGCCCTTAAAATCACCTTTGAATTCAACAGTGTAAGATTTTTCCGCGGAGAGATTAACCGCAAAAATATACTTCTTTCCGTCGTAAACGCGAAGGGTGGACTGAATTTCCGTGTCCTTTTTATCTATAGCGTAGGGCTGAGCCGCGGCTATTTCGTCAAGCGTAACGTTTGTTTTCAGAGAATAGTTATGTCCCTCTCCCTCGAGGTACGTCGGTACTCCTTCGGTAAACAAAAGCTTTCCTCCGGTAGCAAAGAACTTATTTAAAAGTTCCTCGGTCTCTTTATCCATATTTGTGGTTTTCGGGAATACTACCGCGTTGTAAGAACAGTTGCCGACTATAAGCTTGCCGTTTTCAACCTTAGCGTGACGAGCCATAATCGTTTCGTCCAGAATGTGGTAGGGTATGTTCATCGCAGAAAGCTTTTCGCAAAGACCTATATAGGAGCTGTCAAAATCGCTTATAGAACCTTGTTCGTATTCCTTGTAATCGAGGTACGCGCTACGGATAGGCTGGAAAACACCTACTGAAACTATTTCATCGCTCTCGCCGAGAAGGTAACCGAGCTTAGCAAAATAATCGTTGAAAGTTTTGAAATCATGCCTTACCCAAGGGTTCGCCCAGGAGAAATGCGCAGGATAGTCCCTCTTTCTCTGTCCCCATTCGGAATACGGCAAAAGATGCTGACACATAACGTTGATGCCGTTTACGTACTGCCATTCGGCAAGCCGTTTAAGCTCGAGAGGAGTTACGTCCCACCCGCAACAAGCGAACATTTCGGAAAGAACGCGTTTCTTTCCGAGCTGACGAGCCACCGAAGAAACCTGCTTAGGCGCGACGGGGGAGTCCAACGTGCGTGAGAGTTTATCCATTCCCGGCATGCTCTCGAATTCATAAAAAGGCATTATACCGGAGTTGCAAACCATTTGCCAGGAAAGGCTTGTTTCTTCAACGTAATGTCCGGTAAATTCCACGCCGTTTTTTTGGCACCAGTTATAAATATGCTCGGCAAAGTTTCTGAGCATAAGCGTTTGCATACACTTCCAATATCTGTAACGGAATTTACGGTACCCCTCTTTTTCTACGAACATAAGACCAAGACCGTCAAACAAATCTTCGCCGTAGGTTTTCTTGTAAAAATCGGGGAGCACCCTTGTGTAAGCGTGGGCTGCCCTGTAATATTGCGGTTCGTCGGTGAAAAATCCCTTTAAAAGCTTCCGGAATTTTCCGCCGAGTTTATTTTTGTACTGTTCGTGCGTTTCGTTGATGAATTTTTCAACTACGTCGTAATTCAGTATGTCCGCAGTGGATGTGGCTATATGAGAGAACACGTTAAGGTAAACGCCCTTGCCTTCCTCCGTGGTTCTTACAAGCTTGTCACCGTCATAACAATAGGATACGAGCGCCGATTTATCGAGTTCACCCTCCGTGAAAGTCAGATACATATCGCGGTTGTTTTCGTCCTCGAGAAGCTTGCCGCCTGCAAAACCGCTCGGCCAGCCGTTTTCGTCGTAAGCCCAGCTGTCAAGCCCCTGCTTTTCGCCTTCGTCAAGGCACGCCTCTACGCATTTGAACCATTTATCGCCGAGGTACTCCGTAGTAAGCCCGCCCCTCGCGTGCATAAAATATCCGCCGAAGCCCTGGCTTTTCATCCACTTAATCTGCTCTCTGAGTTCGTCCTCTTCAAGCTCGTCGTTCCATGACCAGAACGGAATGCTTCTGTATTCTTTGTCGTTTGCTTCAGAAATTTTCTTAAAAAAGTCTTTCATAAAAGTCCCCTTTATCTCACGTTTTTATTGCATTCTTCGCAAATGCCGGCAACGGTTATACCGCACTCCGAAGAAATAAACCCAAGTTTTTCTTCAAGTTCTGCGGATAACTCCGAGCATATATCCGAATTAAAATCTATAACTTTTCCGCACTTTTTGCAGATTGCATGGCTGTGCTTTTCGTGAATGTAATCGAACCTGTCGCCACCGTCTAAAGCGGGGATTTTAATAATTTCGCCCGTTTCGGCAAGAAGGTTAAGGTTTCTGTAAACCGTTCCGCGCGCCACGAGCGGGTCGAATTCCCTCACTTTTTCCAAAATAGTTTCGGCAGTGGGGTGCTCCTTGCTCGATTTTAAAAAGTCTATTATCATTTCTCTTTGTCTGGAATAATTCATTCTTACCTCCAAGGGATTAGCTAAAAATAAAATAGGATAACTTCTCAATTCAATTTAACACACAAACGAATTTTTGTCAAGAAAAATATTGTAAAACATTTGAAAATATTATATAATGTACATAAGAATATTTAATACACTGAATATGGAAACTGATTTTAAAAACAGAATAAAAGAGCTTTCCCTTAGAGCGGAAAGCAGAAATATTTATACCTACACGGATTTTCTTTCACCTTCCGCACGGCGTGAAATCGAAACGATGCCGGAAGGCAGAAACACCTATTTTTTCGGAGGCTCGGAAATTGCGGAAAGAACTATTGCGAGGTTCGGCAACGAAAGCGAATTCGGCTATACGGAAGAATTTCCCATAAAGCTTTTAAAAATAAAACCGAAATCGCTGAAATTTTCCGGCACTCTTTGCCACAGAGATTTTTTGGGCGCTTTACTCGGCTTAGGCATCGAAAGAGATAAAGTGGGAGATATTTTCGTAAACAATAATACGGCTTTCGTTTTTATAGCAGAAACGCTTGCGGACTTTATCATTAAAGAACTTACGGGCGTCGGCAGAGAAACGGTCACCGTTTCTGTTGAGGAAAGCCTGCCTTATGAATTTTACCCAAAAACAAAGGAAACCATCATAAACGTTTCCTCTTTAAGGCTTGACGCGATTATCGCAAGGCTTTATAATCTGCCCAGAGAAACCGCGCAGGAAATGCTTAAAAATTCTAAAGTTTTTGCCGACGGAATACTTCTTCAAAAACCTTTTTACGAGCCGAAAGAGGGCGACGTTATAGCCGTAAGAGGCTTAGGAAAGTTTGTTTTTAACAGCGTAGAAGGCTCTTCTTCCAAGGGCAGATTGTTTATAAAAGTAACTGTATATATTTAAAAAGTGCCCTTTTTCTCAAAAAAACGGCTTGCTTTATTATTTTTGCAAAATAAATAGTTTAAAGTATTGACAAACGATTGCAAGTAATTATATAATGTACTGTGTAACGGTTTGTTGCACATCTATACTCGCGTATTAAAAACGGCGGGATAGTCAAATAATATTAAGTGAAACGTTTTCGGGCGTTTCAGCGGAGTTTTCCTATGAACTTAACAAATATTCTGGCGGGCGCTTCCGATTACTATTGGATCGGCGACGTAGCCTTAATAATCGTATTTCTTATATTTATGTTAGTCGGTATCCGAAAGGGCTTTTTGGGGCTACTTGTCGGGTTTCTCGGCTTGTTTATGATATTTATCGTGGCATTTCTTCTTTACAAGCCCGTTTCGGCATTGCTTATGAATTCGCCGCTTAACGGTACTCTTACAAACTCATACCAGGGCGTTGTGGCAAAATCCGTAGAGGGTATGAGCGAGGGCGTAAAAGTTCTCATAGACAACCCTATAAAGGACCTTACGGACGAACAGCTTTCTCTTGTTCTATCCGAACTTAAACTGCCTGATTTCCTTCTTTCGAGCATTTCAAACTTAGTAAAAGAAGCGCTTGCAAACACGGCTGTTGCAGAAAGCGGTTTAACGCTCAAAGCGGTTGTCGTAAACGGAATGGTAAGCATGACTATAAGCGCAATTTCTTGGATTATACTTCTTATAATTTCCGCTATTGTTATGTTTATTTTAAAAAGGTTTGTAAAAATATTCAATAAAATTCCCATAATTGGCGGCATCAATAAGTTTTTGGGCGCAGTTCTAAACCTTGTTATAGGTTTCTGCTTCGTCTGCCTTGTGATGGGATTGTTTACTTTGCTTTCCGCTTCGCTTCCGACGGAAGCCGTAGATTACGTAAACAATACTACGTTGCTCGGCTGGTTCTATAATAACAACCCGATAGGCTACGTGTTCAGCTGGTTTATGGACAGCATTAAAATTTAACAGGTTCATTTTTTAATTGACGTGATAAATAGGAATTTATCTAAGGAGGGTTAACTATATGAAAAAAATCTTTCCGATATTCAAAAGTATTCTCTCCGTTGTAACAATTCCGTTATGGTTTATCAGAATGTTCGTGGGCGTCGGGCATTTGCCCGACCAAACTACCGGTGAAATAGTTGAAGTGATATTTCGCCATAGTATGCTTGAAAATGTCGGAGATTTAACACACCCTGTTCTCGCGTATATATCAATTGCTATTTCATTGATTTCTGCTGTTGTTAATGCGATTGTTTTAAAATTTCCCGGCAATAAAAAACTTCGGATTTGTTCCGATATCGCATTCGGAACGGCAATAGGATTGTTTTTAATCTTTTTACTGTTGGCATTTACTGTCAGACGCGGATATTAAAAATCTCGTTTATATTTGGCATTCTACAAACATTTTTCTGCTTTAACAAACTTATTAAAATAAAAGAAAAGTCCCGATTTCGTGTGAAAAACGGGACTTTTTTATTACTTTATTTATAATCAGTTGTTTTCGTTATTGTTTTTAAGACTGTTTCCGAGGTAAGTTCCGCCGAAACCGCTTCTCTTAACTTGGGGCTTGCTCATAGCGGAAAAACCGGAAGTTCTTCTTTCTCTTCCGTCCCTGTTGTAACCGCGTCTGTCTCTATCGCCGTCTTTATTATAACGTCTTCTGTCGCCGTTTCTGTCCTCTCTTATAGGTCTGCCGGGCTTCATGTTGTTCGGAACGATAGAGATGTATCTGTTAGGCTCTTTGCCTTCGCTTACGGTTTTGACTTCGGTGTTCTCGGAAAGAGCGAAATGAATAACTCTTCTTTCAAACGGGTTCATCGGCTCGAGCGAAACCTTTCTTCCCGTCCTTACGGCTTTAGCCGCAAGCTTCTCCGCAAGGTTCTTTAAAGTTTCTTCTCTTTTGCCGCGATAGCCTTCGCAATCTACAACTACCCTTAAGTATTCGTCTTTGCCTTTATTTGCAACTGCGCCGGCAAGACACTGAATAGCGTCTAAAACTTCTCCTCTGTAGCCTATAACAGCCGAAGACGTTGTGGTTATAACGTTTACCGTAATTGTTTTTTCATCCTCTTTAAGCTCGGTTGTAGCAGGAATTCCGATTATTTCGAAAAGACCCTCTATAAACTTCTCGGCTCTTTCGCCGTCGGTAGCTTTTCTTTTAACCGAAACCTTTGCGGGTTTTGCGCCTATACCCAAAAATCCTTTCTGAGGTTCTTCCAGAACGACTATTTCGGCTTCGCTTTCGTTGATGCCCATTTCTTTAAGTCCTTCTGCTACGGCTTCCTCAACCGTTTTGGCTGTAAACTCTCTTTCTTCCATAATGTAAATACTAACCTCCTAAACAATATGCCCGAGCCAATAACGCAATGCTCTTTCGGACAGTTCCTCCTTAATCACAAAATGCTTTTATTTATCGGAATTTTTTTTGTTTTTATTTATTTTTTAAGGCGTTTCTGCTCTTCTTTTTTCTGTTGTTCTGCCTCTTTTAAAGCCGCTTCTTTTTCTATTTTGTTTATGTTGCCTTTGCTTCTCGAAACGCCTGCGTCTATTTTTTTATCGTACTTTTTCTCTATAGCAAAGTTTATAAGAACGCTTGAAGCGGTTGTAACGAGCGAACTGACCGTCATGTAAATACTGAACGCGGTGGAATAACTGAACGCGAATACACCGAACATGATAGGCATCATCCACATCATCATCTTCTGCGTCATCGCAGCCTGTCCGTCAACGCTCTGAAGCTCTAATTGAGACTTCTGCATCTTCTGCATTACGAACTGCGAAAGGAACATGGTGAGGATAGACAAAGCCACCATTATAAAGTAACCGTTCGGAGCTTCTTTCTGGTCTTTTAGACCTGCAGTAACTCTTTCGTACTGAGCGCTGTCAAGAGGTATTTCTATAGCCGCGCAGGAGCAGGATTTTCTTGCCGCAGCACCTATTTTATCGGCAAACGTTTTAGCGTCCGCAACTATCGGGTGTTCGTACGAAACGTCAGGCATCCATATATTTTTAACCCAAAGGAATCCTGATTTTTTAATTTTTCCTACCTTATAAGCGTCCGCAACGCCTTCGTTAACTTTAGTTACAACGTTTTCGGAAAGATAATCATCGGAAACAGCGGAAAGAATGCTTTCGGCAAGCTCTTTATTCTGCTTGTCCTCGCTGCTTTCTTCATCGTCGGAAGTTTTCGCCCTGAAAGTATAAACTGTCTCGCCCTCGCCTTTTTCCAGTCTGGAGAAAGTTTCGGTAGAAAGCTTGTCTTTAAGAGTATCGAGAAAAGCCGAAGCTTCTTCGGTAAACTTCTTATTTTCGTCTATATTAAGAACGTAAGCGTCGCCATCGGGTTTTACAACCTTTTTAACGTCGGCATTGTTTTCGTATAGCTTGTCTTTCTTTAAGGTAACGGTAAAATCGTTACCGTCGCTTACTATTTCGTAAAGGTCGGAATCCGCGCTTTCTACAGTGTTTATCTTTATAAGACTGTTGTAAGTTTTAACTATCTCGTTATATTCCTGATTCATAGCGAATGCGGAATACATTCTGAACGCGTCTATAGCTACAAAGAAAATAACAAGCGAAAGTATTGACGGCAAGCAACCGGATAAAGCGGAATAACCGTTTTTCTTCTGCAACGCCATCATTTTTTGGTTGTAGAGATTTTTGTCGTTGGCATACTGCTTCTGAAGCCTTTCGAGTTCAGGCCTCATTTGCTCCATCTTGATGGCGTTCTTTTTAGTCTTAACCTTCGCTATGATATCGAAAGGCAGAACCAAAAGCCTCAAAGTGAGGGTAAACAGTATTATTCCGAGTCCCGTGCTCCCGGTAATTTCAATAAGCCATTGAATATACTTACCTATAAAGTTTAAGGATATTTCGCCGCTTATTACTTCAGAAGCGGAAGATAACCCCGCAAGCAAAGTTAAAAAATTCATTTAAAAAATTTCCTTTCTGTTATTCGGATAAATATGTAAGCCATGTAAGGGCATGTAACCACGCAAGCTTTTATCGCTTAAAATATTACAAAACCCATTTGATATCTTTTTTCCTGTCGGGAACGGGATCTACCCCTCCCTTAAAAAAAGGATTACACCTTAATATTCTTTTAACCGCAAGAAACCCGCCTTTTATAACGCCGAATCTGCTTACTGCCGTAAAGGCGTATTCAGAACACGTAGGCGTGTAAATACATGCGGGCGGCAACAAAGGGGATATGCGTTTTTTGTAGAATCTTAAAAAACTCAAAACTAATTTTTTAAGCATATTTCTTCCTTAGACCTGTCCTTTGAAAGAAGCCCTTCCTTTTCAAAAAGGAACTTCATATCCTTTAAAAAGACATCGTAACTGTAGTTTTCCCTTACGGAAGGGAGAATAACTATGTAAACGTTTTTGTTTATATCGTTCTTAAAGGTATTGAAAGCCGCTCTTAAAAGTCTTTTAATTCTGTTACGCTGAACGCTTTTTCCGTGTTTTTTGCTTACCGAATATCCTATTTTCAGTTCGCGTGATTTATGATATATCATCGTAAGCGAGCCTTTATGGCTCCTTGCACCGCGGTTAAACAAAAACTGAAAATCTTTATTTCTTTTTAATCTTAAATCCAAATTCTTTTACCCGCATCTCCGCTCCGCAAAAAACAGAAGTTACTTCTAAAAAACCACCTGAGCCGGTCAAGTGGTTTTAACGCGAAGCTTTTTAGTTAATACTATTCGCTGATATATCCGTAATTAGTGACGTTATTTTAACTTATTAAGCGGATAACTTATGACGACCTTTCTGTCTTCTTCTCTTTAAAACGTTTCTTCCGTTTTTGGTTGCCATTCTTTTTCTGAAGCCGTGAACTTTGCTTCTCTGTCTTTTCTTAGGCTGGTAAGTTCTTTTCATAATAATATCATCCTTTTTTTATATATTTTTTCGGAAATAAAATTGTACTAAATTTTATATCTTTTGTCAACTGTTTTATACTTCTAATTAAAGGCAATGTTTTCTTTTAATCCGATGTCTTTAATTATATATTTTTTATAAGCCGATACGTAAAGAGGAATCGATTTCTCTCTTATACGGGGAGCGGCTGTTTGCTGCTACTTCCTCACTACAATATCGGATACATACCTGCGGAGGTTACTCCGCATTAGGAGTTGATGCGAATAGGTAAAAGCAAGTATAAATATTGATCGCCCTGATAAGATTTGATTACGCAGGGAGAAATGGAGCTATTGAAATACATGTATACGAAATCATCGTTAACAGCCCTTAAAATATCCGTCAAATACTTGCTGTTGAACGCTATGACAAGATCCTTGCCCTCAAGGTTTATAAGAAGATTCTCATCAACCTTACCGAGCTCGGAACTTGCTGAAATGTTAAGATTGCCTTCCTTGATATCGAATTTAACGAGATTCTTCATTTCTCTCGCCACGATAGCGGCTCTCTCTATACTCTGAAGCATCTGGTTTTTTGAAACCCTTATAACGCTTAAGAATTCGTTCGGGATTATCTGCTTGTAGTTGAGGTACTCGCCTTCGAGAAGCCTCGAAACGAGAACGGTCGAAGAAACTTCTACCATAAGCATATTTTTCTGAATAACCACGGTAACGGTTTCTTCTTCTCTTTCCAGAAGCCTCGTTATCTCTACAAGCGTCCTTGAAGGAACGATTGCAGAAAACGTACCGGTGGAGTGAGCAAGCTCCTTCTTGCAAACGGCAAGACGGAAACCGTCGAGCGCAACGCAGACAACCGAATTTTCGTCAACTTCTATCTTACAACCTTTAAGTATGGGTCTGCCGTCATCCTGAGAGCAGGAGAACGCAGTCATATTTATAAGCTCGTTGAAGTCCTTCTGACTCATCGTAAACGAGTTTTCTTTTATATCTTTATTTATAACGGGATATTCTTCTAAATCCTTGGTCTGAATGAAACCTTCGGAATCGCCGTAGCGTACCTTTAAATTATTCCCTTCTACTGTAAGCTCAATCTGTTCGTCCTCGAGTTTTTTTACAAGCTCGTTAAAAAGCTTACCCTGAACGAGCGTTTCGCCTTCTTCGAGGACTTCCGCTCTTATCGTTTTTTCTATAGCTATTTCCGTGTCGGTTGCAAGAAGCGTAAGATAATCGCCCTTCGCCGTAAGTTTGATGCATTCGAGTATGTCGTTCGGCGTTTTCGCAGATATAGCTTTTATTACCTTCATAATAGCGTTTGAAAGATCAAGCCCTTCGCAAAGAAGTTTCATTCCAGGTTCTCCTTTTTCCGCGGAACGGTTTCATTTTTAATTATCGCGCCCGCGCTACATTCATTATATTATTTATTTGATTTAGTTAAAAGTAATAGTTATAGGCTGCTGTGAATTTGTGGATAGATTCGCTCTTTCAGCCGCCTTACCCCATTTTATAGTATATATTATATATAGTAATATAGAAAAAGGCAAATGTTTTTCAATCGATTCTCAATGTTGATAACCTGTTTTTTCCTTAATTTTTAATTGTTGAATAATTCCGCCCGCTGTGTATAACTTGTCTGGATTCATGAATGAACAGATTCATAAAAGGAAGGAAATGATTTTTAAAAGAATTAAAAAACCGTTCGGAATCGGGTTATCCACAAAGTTATAAACAGTGTGGATAAATTTCGGTTAAAAACTTGTCAATTAAGTGGATATCTGTTATAATTGTGCGTATGAAAGAAACTTTTAAAGAGTACGGAATAATTCTTACTGATGAAAAGCAAAAGAAACTTCAGCTTTTCTGCGAATTTTTGACCGAATATAATACCAAGATAAATTTAACTTCCATAACCGACGAAAAAGAAGTGTGGATAAAACATTTTTTAGATTCGCTTCTGGGCAGCGCTTACTTTGAAAACGGCGCTTCCGTTCTGGAGATCGGATCGGGAGGCGGATTCCCTTCCATACCTTTAAAGATAGTCAGGGACGATTTGAAATTCACTCTGTGCGACAGCACCGGAAAGAAGTGCGAATACCTTAAAGAAGCGGTTAAATATCTGAAACTCGATAATTTAGAAGTAGTGTGCGCAAGAGCCGAAGATTTAGGTAAAAACCCCGTATATCGCGAAAAATTCGATATTGTTACGGCGAGAGCCGTAGCCAGAATGAACACTCTTTCGGAGTACTGCCTGCCCCTTGTGAAGGTCGGCGGGAAGTTTATAGCTTTAAAAGGCGAGGCTAAAGAGGAGCTTGAAGAAGCTGCCGGAGCAATAGATATTCTCGGCGGAAAAGTAGCCGTGACAGACAGGAAAGAACTTCCGTTCGGCTACGGGGAGAGAAACGTAATAGTTATAGAAAAGGTAAAAAACACGCCTTCCTGCTACCCCCGCGGCAACGGAAAAGAGAGAAAAAAACCTTTATGATAAAAAGTGACGGTCTCTATCTTGATCCCGATAAATCCGTTTGTTTTACGGGGCACAGAATCGTAAAGAGAGATCTTGAAGAAAAAGATATAGAAAAAGTTATAAAGGAACTCATAAACGAGGGGTATGAAAATTTCCTTAACGGCATGGCTATGGGTTTCGATTTGTTATGTTTTAAAATTTTATTAAAACTTAAAGAAGAAAAGTTTCCTTTTATAAAGCTCGTGGCTTGCATTCCCTGCTTAAACCAGAATTTAAAGTACCCTGCAAAGATTAAAAGACTGTATGAAGAATATCTGGAAAAAGCGGATTATACGGTTATAATATCGGACGTCTACACAGAATATTGCATGAAAGAGCGCGACAGATTTATGGTGGATTCTTCAGCCGTATGCATTTCGTATCTTTATAAATCCACCGGCGGAACTTACTACACGACCTCTTACGCAGTAGAAAAAGAAAGGAAAGTAGTATATATAAAATAAAAAAACGAAGTAAACTATGAATTTTTAAAACGATGCTCGCGTAAAAATACAAATAAAATTAAAAAATCGTGAATTTTTTTCTTAATATAGGTTAAAAACAGTTTACAAACACATTTAATTTCAATATAATATTTTAGCAATTGAACATAATGCGTAATATATATAAGTGGGCGGAGGGAAAATTCCGCTTAAACCATTGTAAATTTTGATTAAGGAGAAAAAATATGTCCGATTATATCAAATGCCCCAGATGCGAGCTTAACTATATAAAGAAAGACGAGCAGTATTGTCAGGTTTGCAAAGCAGAGCTTAAATTAGGTCCGCAGCTTATGTTTGCCGTGGACGAGGATGAGGACGAATACGAAAACCAGAAACTCTGCCCCATCTGCAAGCAGAATTACATCGACCTCGATATGGAGATGTGCGATCAATGCAAGGAAGAAAAAGCTAATTCCAACGAGAAGGAAGTCGATATAGATAAAGACGAAGAATGGAAGAACTTCGTCAACGAGGACGAGGATTTGATCCCCACCGCGACCGACGACGATGAAGATATGATTTCGCTTTCTAAGCTCGAAGAGGACGAAGTAAACGAACTTTACGACGACGAAGAGGAAGAAGAATTCTACAACGACGAGCCCGACGATTTCGAGACCTATCCCATTGACGAAAAAGACTTTGAGGAAGAGGACTCCGACGAGGACGACGAAGACGACGAGGATGACGACGAAGACTTCTGAGAGTAAAAAACACAAACAAAAAACTCCGATTTTTTTCGGAGTTTTTTTATAGTAAAAATAATTTGGTAAAATAGCTGTTTTTATAAAAAGTGCCCTTTATCGCGCATTATTCATTCGTTAAATAGAGGAGTAGAGAAATATCTGTCCCCTCCGTCGGGGAAAATAACCACTATGTTTTTGCCCGAATTTTCCTCGCGCATAGCTAATTCTACAGCTGCTTTTAAAGCCGCGCCGGAAGAAATACCTACAAGAACACCTTCGGTTTTTCCTACCATACGCGCGTAGTCAAACGCGTCGTCATCGGTAACGGCTATAACTTCGTCGTAAACGGAAACGTCTAAAGTTTTAGGAACAAATCCTGCGCCTATGCCCTGAATTTTATGCGAACCGGAATATCCCTTTGAAAGAACGGGCGAGCCTGCAGGCTCCACCGCAACCACTTTTATATTTGGAATAAGCTCTTTTAAAATTTTACCCGTACCCGTGATGGTTCCGCCCGTTCCGACGCTCGAAACAAGATAATCGACGTTGCCGTTCATATCCTCGAAAATTTCTCTGCCTGTAGTTTTGTAATGAATTTCAGGATTTGCGGGGTTTGTAAACTGCCCGAGTATTACTCCGTTAAGCTCTTTTGCAAGTTCGTCGGCTTTCTGTATGGCGCCCTTCATGCCGAGTTTTCCGTCCGAAAGAACTATTTCCGCTCCGTAAGCTTTTATTATTTTTCTGCGTTCTATTGACATAGTATCCGGCATAACTATAATAACTCTGTAACCTTTGGAAGTCCCTACGGCTGCAATTCCTATGCCTGTGTTGCCTGAAGTAGGCTCTATAATAACGCTGCCTTTTTTAAGTTTACCGCTTTTTTCTGCGTCGGAAATCATATTTAAGGCAACCCTGTCTTTTACGCTTCCCGTCAGGTTGAAGTATTCGAGCTTGGCAAAAAGTTTAGCTTTAAGTCCATTTGCCTGTTCTATTTTTGCGAGCCTGAGAATAGGCGTTTTACCTATCAGCTCGTATGCGTCTGTATAGATTTTTACCATATAAAACACCTGCCTTTTTTATTTTTTATATATAATAGCACGGCTTAAAAATATAATCAAGCGGTGACAATAAAAAAATTATTTTTTATATTTATATTATAGAAGTTAAATTTCTACTTGTTTGCCGATAAACAACGGCGTTCCGTCAGGCATACATATCGCGTATAAAAACGGTCTGTCGAACGTCAACCTGAGCGGTTCTTCTATGGGGAGTTCCGCACTGTCTTTTACTCCTATAAACGTTGCCGCGGCGGCTTTTAACCCCGATTTGTTTACTTCTATAAAAGTTTTCTGAACGGCTTCGTCTATATACAGATTATACGGCGAAGAAGTCATTTTCGAAAAGTCCGCATTTTCACCGAAAGCTCGTGATATGCCCATACTTTTAAGCATAGGAATAAGGTTGTAGGAAAACTCCGCTGTGAACTCCGGCATCGTGTAAATTGCTTTGCGGGTGCTTTTATTTTTAATAAGTCCGTTGAGTTCGTCTCCGTTGAAATTATCGCAATAATCTGCGAAATAGGCGGCTTCTTTAGGAAGAACGCCAAGATAATAAGCCCCGCACTGTAAGTAACGTTTTATGGCGTAAGCGTTTTCGGTTTCGTAAAGTCCGCCGTTCCCGCCAAAGAAATTACCCTCGGTAACTTTACCGTCAAGACAGGTAAAATTGTTTTTGAAAGTGTTTTCGGCTTTATCTGCCCAGTCTCCTTTAACGAACAGCGCGTTGATTAAAGCAAGGCGCATATCGGTTAATTTTTCAACCAGTTTTTTAATCATGCCGTCGGTATTCTTGTCCGTCCACTCGTTTATTTTTTTAACCGCCGAGTTATCGAACGGAAGAGAGAAAATTTCGGGGTCGTAATACTTTGCAACCTCGTCAACGTACTCTTGTTTTATATAGTCTTTATAAGAACTTTCAATCCATAAAGAGTTAGAAGTTTTTATTCTGACGGTGCCTTTGTCGTTGAGTTTAGAAATATCAGAAGAAAGCGCAAGGCAAAATTCGTTCAGCTCTGAAATACTCATTCCGAAGGTTTTTTCCGCTTCTGAAAGAGTTTCGCCGTCCGCCCCGTTAAAAGCCATGCCGAACGCCGTCAGCAGCGACGCGGGCGAAACGATGGAATTACCATCTCCCTCAGCCTTAAAAAGCTCGGCTGAGAATGATAAATAATCGCTTAGTCCGTCCGTAACGGCTTCTTCGTTCGGCTTTTTTTTCTGAACCGTTGTCTTTATTCTGTTACTTTCAAACGAAGCGGCGCACCCTGAAAAGCAACAGAAAGCAAGAAAACAACACATAAATGAAATAAAAATTTTTTTCATACAATCCTCCTGTCTTATTTTTACGTATGTAGGGGAATGGAAGCTTTATAATTAAACAAACGGCTATTGCTCTGTCTGTTCGTTATCCGTCTGTTCGGGAATAGTGTCTTCCGGATGAAGTTTTATCCAATCTTCGTATTCCATAACATTGAAAGATATTTCATCTCCTTCTTTGTAACCGTATTCTGTATCAAAGTAATGTAAAGCATACACTATTCTCAAAACGATTCCGTCTTCTTTTTCCCACCGTTCTACAGATAAAATTGAACTTAACTTAGTTGGATCATTATACACATTCCCGAAAAAATGCATAAATCTATTGGATAAATTGCTGGGAACAGGGAGAACTTCCAGATTTCTTTTTTCTCCGTTAACGTATACGTACGAATTAAAGCCTATGTCTCCGAAATTGAAAACAAATTTTTCGTCGTCGGAATAAATAATTTTTGTTTCAAACTCTTCTTCCGGAAACTGACCGTTCTTTGCAATATAAGCACATTGACTTATTCCTGATATTGAGATTTGTATAACTTCTATACAAGTACCAAAGCATCCGCTAAGAAGAGCTAACATAACAAGGCAAATTCCGCAAGTCACAATTACTTTCTTTGCTTTCATATATTTCTCCTGTCGAAAGTATTTACATATATAAGACTGACGGAGAGGCAAAAGTGTGACAGTTTTTATAAAAAAATATAAAAATTTTCCGTTCGGCAATATTTCGGCGCGAACAGAAACTGCGATTATATGAAAGCCTGAAAAATTAAAGTTTCGCGGCGAGCTTCATAACGAGTGATATATACACGGTTGCTGCCTCGTGAACGTTTTTAACGAAGTCGCCCGCGCCGCCTTCCGCATCCGAAACGGCTTTTACCATAACGCAGGGGATTTTGTTCAGGTTGCAAGTAAGCAGAATGCCTGCGCTTTCCATTTCGCATACTTCGGTGCCGAATAAATTGAAAAGTTTTTGTTTTTCTTCGCTGTCCGCAATAAACTTGTTGCCCGAAGCGCACAGCACGCACTCCGTTTCGGGGAAAGCCGCAACGGCTTTATTTAAAAGCTCTTCGTTTACGGGGATTACTTCCGTGGTGTAGTCGGTGTACTGCCCAACTTTTACGTCGTCAATGGCGGTGGTGTCCATTTCATAATGAACTACGCCTTTTACAAATACCGTGCTTTTTATTGTCCTGCGAGCGGAAAGGCTGCCGCAAACTCCGAAGTTTATTATGGCTTCGACGTTAAGCGCGGTTATAAGAAACTGAGTTGCTGCCGCGGCGTAAATTTCACCCACGCCACTCTCTATTATATATAATTCTTTGCCCGAAACGGTGGCTTTTATAACTTTTTTGCCGCCGAATTCGGCACATTCTTCGGTGTTTTCGCATACGGCAAGCAGCGGAGCAAGCTCCTTTGCCATTGCCGCGATCAGTCCTATTTTCTTCATAAATTACCTTTTAATTGTCTATTTTTTTATCGAATATAAGCGACAGAACGGCTTCTTCG
This sequence comes from uncultured Clostridia bacterium, assembly GCA_934254725.1. GTDB lineage: Bacteria > Bacillota > Clostridia > Christensenellales > Borkfalkiaceae > RGIG3732. The sequence continues at coordinate 28,018 of CAKQLR010000012.1, forward strand.
GTATAGAGAAGATTTTCCGCAAGTTTTTCCTTTAAAAATCTTTCGTCTGCGATAAGTTCGGCTTCTATTTCCACCCCGTGCTTAAGCGGGAAGAAGCCTATTACCGAAGCATTCCCGTTCATTTTTTCAATGTGTTTTTCGGTAACGCAGAAGCCTTCCTGCGGCTCGGAAGTCGGTAAAATTATAATTGCGTCCGCGTCCTCTGCGGCGGTTTCTAAATCGTCGAATTTTAAAATAGTGCCGTATATCGCATAGGAATCGACTACTTCCTGCGGAATTTCTTTGTCTGCGGGAGAGGCAACGTGCAGAGTTATTCCGCATTTTGCCGCAGCCTGAATTATCGCCGGGTTGCTTTTTGCGTCGCCCGCAACCGCAACGGTAAGCCCGCGCAGTTTTCCGTATTTTTCCCAAAGGGTAAGAAGCGCGCTGATCGCAAGGCAGGGGCTTTGCAGGTTATTGCCGTTTATAACGGGGACGGACGAAAGGCTTTTTACGGAAAGCGCGTCGTTGTTTTCTTCGGTGGAAACCACTATTCCGTCAAGACCGAGGTTTTTAGCAACGGTCAAAGTGTCGCCGGTGGCGACGAGGTTTTCGAGTTGTTTTCCACCGAGGGATAAATTTACTATGTTTCCGCACAGCTTTCTTATGGCTACCTCAAAGGTAATTCTAAGCCCCGGCTCGGACGTTTTTGAAAGCATTACTATGTTTTTTAAAAACAGCGAAGTAAGTCTTTCGCCCGCAGCCGTTTTAAGCTTCAGAAGCTTTGCCGTGTAAAGTACCTCGTAAATTTCTTCGGGACTGAGATTTTCCACCGAAACAAAGTTTTTGCCGTATAGTCCGGAATATGACGGAGTGTAATTGTTTATATCCATAAAAACCTCTGTTAATGCGCGTTTCGGGGCGCTTTTTATATTTATTATTGTAACACCGATCGGGGCGTTTTGTCAACTCCGCTCGGCAGGGTTTCTTTTTGCAAGAAGTTTTACGATAAAAATGGCGAAAATATTGCGCGGCGACAAAGAGAAGTTTTTCTATAAGTCCGCTAAAACACACGTTATCGCCGCTTTTTAAAACAAAAAAGCCGGAAAGAATTTTCCTTCCGACTTTTTAAATTTCCGAAATTATCTCTTGAAGAGAACTTCTTTTTCGTAAGTTTTAACTTCGTCGAGCCATTCGAGACCTACGCCCTTGTTGGTCTTAGCGCAGTAGTAATCCCATACGAGCGAGAACGGAGCGGCGCGGAATTCTTCCTTCCATGCGAGGCGGGCGGAAACGTCCCATGCGTTTTCAAGTTCTTTTTCCTTTGCAACCGGCTGAAGGAGAGCCGCAAGTATAGCCTTACGGGTGTTTCTGAGACCGATAACCCAAGCGCAGATACGGTTGATGGAAGCGTCGAAGAAGTCTGTTGCAATATAAGTATCCTGAAGCTTGTTCATGCGAACGAGCTCTTCGAATATAGCGCGCGTTTCATCCTCGAAGCCGACAACGTGGTCGGAGTCCCATCTGACGGCGCGGGTAACGTGAAGAAGAACGTGATCGGAGAAAGTGTAAATTCCCGAAAGTTTGCCCGATACCGTTTCGGTGGGGTGATAGTGACCTGCGTCAAGCGTCATGATGATGTGGTCTTTTTTGGCGTTCATAACATAGCCCATGCAGAACTCGTGCGAGCCTACGGTATAGGATTCCAAGCCGATGCCGAATACCTTGCTTTCGATGCCGTCCATTACGTCCTTGCAGTCCTCGGTAGCGGCGAAGATTTCGTCGTAAGATTTCTTAAGTCTCATTCTGGGAGCGAGAGTGTCGAACGGAACTTCCTTGTCGCCGTCGGGCGTCCAATGGTTGATTATACATTTGCTGCCCTGTTGTTCTGCGAAGTACTGACCGATTTTACGGCAAGCGATACCGTGGCGTACCCAGAACTTACGAATCTCTTCGTCCGCACAGGAAAGTGTGCCTCTGTCGGTGCTCTTGGGGTGAGCGAAGTATGTGGGGTTGAAATCGAGCGCAACGCCCCTTTCTTTAGCCCACTGCATCCATTTTGCGAAGTGTTCGGGTTTGATTTGGTCGCGTTCTACAAACGTGTCTGCTTCCGCATAATTTGCGTGGAGGTTCATTCTTAAAGTGCCGGGAATGAACTTCATCGCTTCGTCTATGTCTGCGCGGAGCTGCTGTCCGTTTACGGCTTTGCCGGGATAGTTACCCGTCGTCTGAATGCCGCCGGTAAGCGATTTTTCTTCTTTTTTCTCAAGACCGCCTACGTCGTCACCCTGCCAGCAGTGCATGGAAATAGGGGTTTTGTCCGCTATTTCGATAGCTTTGTCTACATCTATGCCGTAGCGGGCATAAAATTCTTTGGCTATCTCATACCCTTTTTTTACATCGTACATAAGTTTTTCCTCTCGGTTTTTTTCTTTATTTTAACATATTTAAGCGACGTTGACAAGCGAAAAACTTATTTTTCTTTTTTGTGCCGAAAAAATTTTTTCGGTTTCGTTTGGTTAGTAATTTATTTTCGATTGATTGTGTTGTCGTCCGTTTTTCTCGCCATTATTTCTTTGCCTGAAGCGTCCAAAAGGAAAGAGTATGTTTTTTCCTCGGTGACGAATCCTACGTACCAGTACGCTTCGCCGTTTTCGCAGATAACCCTTACGAGGAACTCGCCTTCCGCGTCGGAAGCTATCGTGGTTTTAAGTTCTTTTTTTACCGTGTCGAGAGGAACTGTATAGTCCGCAACGCCTTCAGGAAGGATAGATTTCAAAGTTGCTTCGGCGCTCTTTTCTCCCGTGATTTTTATAGTGAAGCTTTCTTTCGGCAACGTTTCAACGGGGATTTCCGTTTTTAAAATATTTTCCGCGCGTTGCTCTAAAAGAGCGGAATATTCCTTGCCTTCTATTGTTATCGACGCGGAATAAGTACCGTTTATCGCGTTTAAAGTGCATATTTTTAAAATTATCACGTTAGATCTTTCGCCCGCTTTGCCGTCGGGTGTAAGTGGAATTTCACGGTTTTCCGCATAAGCGGTTATCAAAAATTCATCCGTTTCCGCGCTGAAAATATCGTAGCGGATCTGGCTGATGTTTTTGCATTTGTCTTTATCGGCGCAAGCCGAGCCTATGCCGAGAAGCGAAACGATTGAAAAAAATGCTAATATTAAAGCGACGATGTTTCTTTTCATAAAAACCTCCGTCCGGCGGCGAGATGCCCCGGATACAATATTCTATTCACTCGGGAAGGCTATTATGAAAAAGCTTTTTTGAAACTGCGGCTTTAAGGGAAAATGTATAAAAAACGTTCCGATTTATCGGGTTGACGGGGAAAACCTTTTTTGGTATAATAAAAAATAAGTTTTGGCAGTCGGTGCGCTAAGTGCGTTCTCAGGCAAAAATACGTATTAAAAAAGAAAAGGATACCGTTAAAACACGGAAAAAGCGCAAGGCTATGCCCGAAGAATTAAAGGGGAAATTAAAGATGGGAAAAACCGCGAGGGATTCTAAATTCGAGCTACTGAGAATATTCTCTATGCTGCTTATAATTTTGCATCATCTGGCTTGCCACGGCAGATACAGAATAGACGCTTCCGTGCCCGAGATAAACGCGTTTCTCGTAAGGGCGTTTTTGGTGGGCGGAAAGCTCGGCGTAAATGTTTTCGTGCTTATAAGCGGGTACTTTCTTGCAGATAAAAGTTTTAACATAAAAAGGCTGCTCAGGCTTCTTGCCGAGGCAATGTTTTATTCGGGCACGATATATCTTATTTTCGTTTTTACGGGCAGGGTCGATTTCAACTTCAGGCAATTGATAAGGGAATTTCTTCCGTCGCTGACGGGCAGATACTGGTTCATGACCGCATACGTGGTTGCGTACGCACTTTCGCCGTTTATGAATAAAGCTCTGTCGCTTACTTCAAAATTTCAGCACGCAATTCTTCTCGTGTTTCTTATGTTTTTGCAGTGCGTGATGTCCATCTGGAATTACGGATATTTATCTAATACCGGGTGGTTCCTCACGCTGTACGTTTTAGCTTCCTACATAAAGAAATATGGCCTGAAACTAATGAAAAACGCCGTTTTTTGCTTTGTCGTGTTCGCGGTTGCACTGGCTGCCATGGTCTATTTCTATGCCGAGAGAGGGTACGAAAAAATATATCTGATAAAGCACCCCGTTTGCGTTATCGCGTCCGTCGCGCTGTTTAACGGAGTAAGGCTTATAAAGAAGTCTTTTTCGTCAAAGATAATAAACGCCGTTGCTGCAAGTACCCTCGGCGTGTATCTTATTCACGACAACAATTACGTCCGTCGGATGTTTTTGTGGACGGAGTTATTGAAATGCCCCCAAGCCGTTTATAAAGAAAATTTTCCGTGGTTTGCCGTTTTGTCTGTATTCGGCATATTTATCGCCTGCGCGATTATAGATACGGTAAGGCGGCTTTTATTGGAAAAACCGCTGTTTATACTGATCGATAAAGGCATTGATAAAATAGGCGATAAAATTTCCGAGAGACGGGCAAAAAGAGAACAGGCTCTTCTTTCTGAAACCACCCAACAATAGTAATTAAAAACAGAAAAATAAAAAAGCGTTCATTGCCGATACCGCGGCAACGGACGCTTTTTTTATTAAAAAAACGGCTGAAAATCTATTTAAAAACCTGGCAGAAGAACCGGGCTTAATTCTCTCTCGGGGTCGCGTGCGGTCATTATATATTTCTGGTTTTCGTTTCGGTCGGATAATTACCAAAAATAGTTAGAATATATCCTACAATGAGACGATTTTACCATTCGTTGATACATTTAAATCTATAAAAAGTGAGTAATAAGTGCAAAACTAAAAGAACGAAAAAGTAAAAAACTAAAGACCCGACACGTCTTTTTTAAGGAGGAAGAAAATGAAACGCAAACTCAGAATTATAAGCTTTTTGTTATCCGTCGCAACGGTGTTTTGTTTAAGTTTTGCCGGTTGCGATAAGCCCGATAACGGCGATTCCGGCGATAACGGCGGAATTTCGGAAGTTACGCTTGAAAGCATTCAGGCAAAGTACGACGCGTCGCTTTATCAATACAGCGGCAAACCCGTAACGGTTCGTCTGGCAACCTGGGATTCCGCAGGGTACAACATAGAGCGCGCGGTTATGGAAACGGTAGTCAAGGCTTTCAACAACCGCTACCCCACGATAAAAATAGAGTACGACATTATGAGTAACTACGAAACGAACTACGCAGGGAACATCGCCACGGGCGATCTGCACGACGTGTTCGTTGTGACCGACGGCGTGTTCGGGAACTGGGTTACGGGCGGCAAAATGGAAAATTTAGAGCCGTACATAGCTTCCAGCGACCTTATCGTAAGAGAAGAAATGCATCCTTCGGTAGTGGACCGTTATAGTTATAATCCCACCACAGGCAAGACGGGTTCGGGAAATCAATACACGCTTGCAAGGGATATAAGCAGTTTTGTAATGTACTACAATAAAGATTATTTTGACGCGAAGGGCGTGGCATATCCCCCGAGTGACAGAATTATGACGATAGACGAAGCCACCGAAATGTGGAAAGCTTTGACGACGTACGACGACAACGGCGAAATATCCGTTTACGGCTCCTCCGCATTGGATATATGCGGGCTTGTGTGGTCTGCCGGCGGCGACTTCCTCAATGAGGAAAAGACGGCTTTCCCGACTGAAGAAAAGGATCTGAAAGCTTTGAAAAAAGCGTACCAGTTCGTTCAGGATTCCTACTATAAAGACAAAATATGCCCCACGGTGGCGCTCGACGCAGCGACGATGTTCAATATGCAAAAGGTTGCCACATGTATTGCGGGCAGCTGGAACGTTTCCACATTCCGTTCGCTCGATTTTAACTGGGATATAGCTTATATACCCGCGTTCGAAGAAAATCCGCAGGCTAACTGCTGGTCAGGTTCGGCGGGGTTATCTGTTTACACGGGCAGCAAGTGCAAAGAAGCGAGCTGGAAGTTCGTAGAGTACATTGCAAGCAAGGAAGGACAGGAAATTCTTATGTCCACCGGTACGCAGATACCCATCTACGAAAACGTAGGTAAGGATATCGTCGAAAGAGAATCCAAACTCGGTCCCGCCAACTACGAAATTTTAATAAAGTCCGCTAAAACGCAGAAAGCAGGCAGATGGACTTACCTTAAAAATCAACAGTGGTATTCGTTGGGTTACGATTTGTATTCGGGAAATCTTCTCGATTCCAATGCGGACGAACGTTGGACGACAGACCGTTTCCTCGAAAAATGCAAGGAGATAGTTAACCAGTATGTCGGTTAAAAGAATGACTAAAGACAAGCGCAACACGATAATCTGCGGGTGGTTGTTTATATCGCCCCTTCTTATCGGGCTGTTGCTGTTCGTGGCGTTTCCGCTTATATACGCCGTGATTTTGTCTTTTTGCGAATACGACCTGTTCTTCCCGCCGAAGTGGGTTGCTTTTGACAACTTCAAAGAAATGGTAAGCGATAAATTTTTTATGAAGTCGCTTTTAAATGCTCTTGTTTACTGTCTTAACATACCCATAAGAATTTTGTTGGCGCTGCTTGTAGCGAATATTCTTGCGGGTAAAATAAAGGGGTCGGGCGTATTTCGAATGATTTATTATATCCCGACGATCTGCGGCGCGGTAGCTATAACTTTTATATGGCAGTGGATGATGGTTTCCGAGTACGGTCTGTTCTACAAAACGATTAAAGCTATAGGAATAAAGCCGATAGCTTTCCTTGACAGAAGGCATTTTATGGGCTCCATGATAGTAATGAGCGTATGGTGCAGCTTCGGCGTGTCTTTGCTGTTGCTTTTCGCAACGATAAAGAACGTACCCAAGAGTCTTTACGAGGCTGCCGATATAGACGGGGCAACGCCGCTGAGAAAGCTTATACACATAACCGTTCCAGCGGTTTCGCCTATTTTGTTCTATCTGCTTATAACGGGTATAATAGGCTCTTTCCAGGAGTTCACGCTGTTCAACGTTATGTCCGGCGGCAACGTGACCGAAACGAACATAATGCCCGTATGGTGGATTTACAACTTCACCGGGAAATACGGTTACAGATACGGTTATGCGTCCGCGCTCGGCGTGGTTCTTGGCGCCGTGCTTGTGCTATTATCCGTGTTGCAGTTCAAGCTGTCGAGAAAATGGGTTTTCTACTCGTAAGACCGGGAGGTAATGTGTTATGAAAAAAAGAATAAACCCGCTCGGCATAATAAGTAAAACCCTCGCTTACATCGTGCTCGTGTTGTTCGCTATTATAGCGCTTGTCCCCGTGCTTTATGCCGTTTCCACTGCGTTTTCGGGTGTTAACGATATTTACAAGGCAAGCTACAAGTGGTATTTTCACCCGATAACTTTTTACAGTTTCGAGACGATTTTCAAGCAATACGACCTTGTAAGGGGATTTTTCAATACATTGTTATACATTATTCCGCCTATAGGCGTGGGTATGTTCACAAGCGCGCTTGCGGCGTTTTCGTTCGCTAAGCTCGAGTTCCCCGGAAAGAGAATAGTGTTCTACGTTATGCTAAGCACTATCGTGCTTCCGGGCGTGATCACTCTTATACCGAGCTACGTAATGTTTTCCAAATTTTATCACTGGAACAATACCCCGCTTCCGCTCATATTGCCCGGAATGTGCGGTTCGGTAATGACCATGTTCTTCATTTATCAATTTTTTCTGACGCTCCCCGGCGAACTCAACGACGCCGCGAGAGTAGACGGAATGAATTGGTTCGGAATATTTTTGAAAATCGTTCTGCCGCTGTCGAAAGCCGTGCTTATAACGCAGATTATTTTGTCTTTCGCAGGGGCTTACAACGATTATCTCGGACCGCTTCTCTATGTGGGAACGGTTGAAAAATACAAAACCTTACAGCTTATTATAGCAACTATAAACACGTCGCAGTACGTAAGGCACACTTACACCATGGCGGGCGCGGTTGCTTCCATGCTCCCCGTGTTCATTCTTTTCGCGTTCACGCAGAAGTACTTTGTGGACGGAATAGTTATGACCGGTTTGAAAGGATAGCCGCACGCGGTTTTATGCTTGCTTGGCTAAAGGAGAGAAAATGAGAAATTTAAAGTTTTTACTTTGCGTTTTAATCTGTTGCGTTTTTGTCTTTACTTCCGTTTCCTGTAAAGAGAATAACGGTGATTCTCAAAGCGGAAGCGGCTCCTCTTCCGACATAAGCGGAGAAGAGAATCTTCCCGACGGGAACGATGACGCGTACACGGACAGAAACGGCAATAAGGGGCTTAAAACAAACAAATTCCGTATAGATTTTGTTCGGAAAACGTCGGGGTACGAGGTGCAGATATGCAACGCTTCATCAGACACGGTTCTTTGGAGCGGCACGCCCGCGAACCTTTTGATAAAGGGTAAGGCGAAGTCGCTTCTTGGCGGTTTCGACGAGGGAAAATATTCCTCGGCATATGAATCGGTTACGAGGACGGATTACGGTTACAGGGCTTCGGCAAACGTAAAGACCAAGGCTGGCAGCGAAATAGAAGTGCGCGATTGCTATTGGATAAATTCGGACGAATTCGTCGTAACGCGCTACGTCATTCCCAAAAAGGTTGCAAACGACGATAAAGGCGTGTCTTCCGCATTCAAGCTTACTTCCGAAAAAGAAGGCAAATATTCCTACTTTATCCCGTCCATAGTTTATAACGACGGCTCGGATATGCCGGATACGGCTATTATGTCAAACCTTTCCCTTACTTCCTCTTACGTTATGGAAACGAGGACGGGTTTGCCTATGGCTATGATTTATTCCGAACAGACCGGATCCGCTTTATCTCTCGTCCATTATAATCCGTCGGTGTCCTCTTCAAATCAGGGAGGCGGCTCTGACGGCGACGTGAACGACGGTTTGAAATACGCTTCCGTCGGGTTTGAAAAGTCCATAAAGGCAACGGTCGGTCTGCGCTACCCGTGCGCAGAAGGTCCTTCCACTTACGAAGGCGCCGTTCAGGGTTGGACAAGATTGTATCACACGCTTAAAGAGGTCGTTGCGGATTCGTACGAAGTGGCAATAATTCCGTCCGAAAAGGACAACTATGCCGACTCCATGACGGATAGCTATATGAGGGCTTACGCTCTTAATTCCCCCAAAAAAGCAGATGGCGTAAATATAGACGATATATGGAATTACAACATGGAAATGTTTTCCGACACGTACAAAGAATGGGGTACGGACGGAAATAAAACGGCGGGCGTTCCGTGGTCTATGGATCTGGTAAGCAAAACAAAAAACACCCCCTATTCTTTCCAGATGGGATTTGTGGGACAGCAGACTTCCGTCGGCGCGCAGATGCTTAGAGAGGGTATAACTTCGAATAACGCGGAGATGCGCAGAAAGGGCGAAACGATACTCGATTTCTGGACGTCGAACAGAGTGTTTATCAGCAGAAACGCCCTGCCTGTAGTCTGGTACGACCCGAGCAATTCGGGCGGCTCGCCGAGAAATTATCCCTGCTTTTTAAGGGCGTTTGTGGACGGCGCGGAGGGCATCCTCGACGGCTACATTATAGCGAAGCGCGCGGGCGGCGAACGCACGGAATGGAAGAACGCCGTGCTTAAAGTGGCGGACTTCCTTGTAAACAACCAGAATGAGGACGGCTCCTACTACAGGGCTTACAACGTTGACGGAAGCGTGAACACCGATAAGAGCGACAGAGCTATTCAGGGCGACAGCAAGTACAATACGCCCGAAGCCGTCAGATTCCTGCTCAGAGTGTACGAATTAACCGGCAAAAACGAATATAAAACGGCGGCTCTTAAGGCTGCGGATTATTCTTACGAAAATCTTTACAAAGGAAAAATGAAATACGTCGGCGGCACTATCGACCAGTACAACGTAGTGGACAGAGAAGCCGCGATATTCGCTCTCTACTGCTTTGAAAGCGCGTATTCGGTGACGGGCGAGAGAAAATACCTTGCGGCTGCGAAACATGCGGCGGCTTCGGCTATGAGCTGGGTTTACACTTATGATTTTAAGGTGTATAACAGCGCGTCCGACGAAAACTACAACCCGTTCAGAAACGGCGGCGTAAGCGGTTTTTCCATTATAGCCACGGGGCATTCGGGAGCGGATAACTTCGCCGCGTATCTCTATTATAGTTACTTCAGAATGTATATTCATACGGGCGAGAGCATTTACCTCGATATGGCGGAATTTTTGCAGAAGAACACGAAAACCTCGTCCGACTATACGGGCAAACTCGGCTACGCTTACAGAGCCATTGCGACCGAGGCGACGAGGGTTGCGAACTTCAGCTACTCGTCGGTAAACGCATGGCTTCCCTGGTCGTCGATAGCTAATATAGACCCGATTGCGAAAATGCGCGATACGTTCGGCACTGCCGACGTTACAGCCGTTCAGGGCACAAGGGAACAGCTTAAAACGATACTCGACGCTTACGGCGTAGGCGGAAAATTAAATTCACAAATAACCGCGTTGCGGTAAAATAATCGGAGGAAATAAGATGAAAACTAAAAGAACGTTTATTATGGTTCTTGCAACCGTTATGTGTTGCATGCTCGGTTTGTTCTCCTTATCCGTTACGGCTTTTGCCGACGGCGACAGCACCGGCAGCTGGACGAAAAACGCGAACGGAACCGTTACCCTTTCAAGCGTAGGCGCGGGCAAATACGTGCATACAAACTCGCCCGAATGCTTCTATCTGACCGGAGAAGAAATCAGCGGCAATTACGTCGTCGAAACCACTTTTACGGGCAGCAGTTCCATTCAGGGTACTGCGGGCGACAGATACGATATAGGCTTTTTGGCGTACTATTACGATCAAAACAACTGGGTAAGCTTCTCCGCTTCCTGGTGGAACGGTGTTGCCGGCGGAAAGGTTGTGGATATGCTCGCAATAGTTTGCGATAACGGCGCATTGGCTTATAACGACCACTTCTTCGATAACCCCGCCTTCAACACGGCTGCCGTTTATCAAAAAACGGAGACGGATTCCGTTACGCTCAAAGTTAAAAAGGAATACAACGGCGCGGCAGGTATGGATAATTACACGTTCTACGCGGAAGGCGAAGAATTGTTTTCGCTGAACGTCGCTTTATCCGTAAGATATACCGCTCCCTCGAAAATCGGATACGTGGGCAACTGCGTGAACGAAGCTACGTTCACCTATTCCCCCGTAAGTATTTACGAACAAGGTCCTTCGGGCGATTATTACGGTTTCAGAACTTACGAAGGCGCAAACGGCAAAGTAACGGGCGAGATCGTTTTTGAAGACGGCAAATACATTGCAAACGCAACTACGGCGGCTACGGAAAACTTTGTGATTTTTAACAACGATTTCGTAGCTAAAAATTACTCGGTTACGGCAAATGCCGAATTGACTTTGTTTGAAGAAGGAGCGGAAATAATTCTTTCCGGCTGGTACAACGGAGCTAAGGATAACGCTATGGTCAGCCTTTCAAAAAAGGAGGGGAAGACCGTACTCGCGTTAAACGTCGTTGCCGGCGGGAAAAACATTCTGCACAAGGAAAAGGAAGTCTCTTTGTCTTCCGTCGCGGAATTAAGCGTGGAAAAAATAGGTACGACGCTGTACGTTAAATTCGGAGGAGAGGAGATATTCGATTATACTTCTTCGGCTTTCGCGAACGGAACGTCCGCCGTTATGGGCGCGGGTAACTGCAATGCAAAAATTGCTGTTGACATCGCAGAAAAGCCCTATAATGCGTACGATTTCTACAAAGTTACCGATTCCGGCACGACCTATGAAGTTTCCGCAAAAGATATGACGAGCGTTACCTTCGGCGAAGGAACCATCGCTATCTCCGCCGAAGAAGCAAAAGAAACGGTTGTATTGTTCCCGTCAAACGCGAGCGGACAAATGACCTATACAGCTTCCTTTGCCGGAACCGCCGCGGCTTACGGAATTTACGGATACTATGCGGACGCGGAAAATTACATTCTCGTTTTCGCAAAAGAGAACAAAATATATCTTAAAGGCGTTTTCGCCGGAAACGAAACCACCGAGAGCGCAACCGTAGAGGCTATGCCCGCTTCGCTCACGTTCTCCGTCGAAAGTCAGACCGTCAAAGTTCTTTCGGGTGAAACGGTTATATTCGATAACAAGACGTTCGAAGGAATAAACGATGTAGCTACTTTCAATATCGGTTTGACTGCTCAGAACGGCGACATTACCGTGAGCGGTATAAATGTGGATAAGTTCGTTCCGTACACTCAAAGAATAGTTGGCGATTACGTCCTCTACGGCGACAGTTACTCCACATGGAAAGTAGAAGAAGGCAAACTTCTCGCAAACTGCGAAAACGGAACGGCGTGGATGAGAACGCTTGCGTTCCGCTCTCTCGGAGATTATACTCCCGCTACGGGCTATTATGCCGCGGCTACCGTTAAAGTAACCGGCAAGGAAAAAGGTCAGACCGAATGGAAAGCGGGCTTCCTGCCCTATTATGTTGACAACCAGAACTACATTTATTTGTGGCTTTCTCAATGGGCAGGTCAGGGCACCAGCATCGTAATGCACGCCGTTCTGAACGGTCAAACTTCCGGCGAGGTATTCAGAGAAACCTCTGTTACCTGCAACCTGGAAGATCTGAACTACGTTGAAACGAGAATAACCGGCAACACCGTTTCGGTCTACCTGAACAAGAGTTTTGCTCCCACCGCGACGGTAAACTTCGACGGGTTCGGAGAAAAAGCCGATAAGGGTTACTTCGGCTTCAACGTGTTCCATGTTTCCGCAGAATATTCAGACGTGACATTCTCTTCCGAACGTATATTCAAAGACGAAACCAAACCCGTTATAGATGTGATAGGAACTCTTCCCGAAGAGGTCGAACTCGGCAAACAGGTTACTTTGCCCGTATTCGCTTCCGAAGGTGCAAACGTTACCGTCGAGGTTAAATTCGGCGAAACGACTATAGAAGTTATAAAGAATAAATTCACGCCCGATAAGGAGGGTGTTTACACCGTTACCGTAAAAGCCGTAAACGAATGGGGTACCGAAACGGTTAAACCTCTAAGCATTACCGTTAAAGCCGCTCAAAGCGAACAACCTCAGCCCTCCGACGAAAAAGAAGGTTGTATGGCGAGTGCAGGTGTTTGCGGGTTAGGTTTAGCCGTGGCGTTTGCGGCATGCGTTATTCGCAGAAAAAGAAGCGTGTAAGACTTGATTTGCCGCGATAATGCGCGATAAAGGCGGTTTTATAAAAATGAGCGTATAAAAAAGGAAGCCGTTTTTGCGGCTTCCCTATGCTTATTTTTGCGGTGACGCTAATATCCGAATTTATCCCTGTAAGCCTTCGGAGATATGCCCGTGCGCTTGCGAAATGCTTTTGAAAAGTAATTGTAATCGGGTATGCCCGCTTTAACCGCGATGGTGGAAACGGGTAAATCGGTGGTTTTAAGCAGCTCCTCCGCATACTCCAGCCGTTCGTTCTGAATGTAACTGTGTATGGGTACGGGAGAAATCTTTTTGAACACTCTGTATAGCTGAGCTTTGGAAAAATGAAATTCCTTGCAAAGGGTTTCTACGGAAAGCTCTTTGTCTAGCCTCGTTTTGATGTATTGCTTTATCTCGGAAGCGAACATTTCGCTTTTCTGCCTGATGATGTTATTTGCGTACATATACGTTATGCACGTTTCTACCACGGCGATGCTCGAGCGAATGAACGTTTCGTCGTAGACGGGCACGTCAAGATAAGCGGAAACGAGATTTTTTTCCTCTATGCCGTACGGTTTCAGTGTTTCGGAAATATCCGCGCCGTTTCCCGTGCGCGCCTGCCCGACCATTATAAAACCGATGGCCTCGCCGTTATACATAATAGGGGTTATCGTATCCCACATCGCAAGCGGACAGCGGTAAGTTACCGTTTTATTTTCCTTCAGGCATTGATTGTGCGCGGCTTTGTTAGAGGAAATGCAAATTTCCTTTGCGTCCGATTGATAAATCGCTTCGCAAAACGCGCAGTTGCCCGGATAGTAGGCTATTTCGTTCATATTGGAATCGTAAATAGCGATATTCAGTTTTGTTATGTTGTGAATGTTTTTCAGAATAGGAACTATTCGGTTTTTATCGAGTTCGAGCACAAAACAAAACCTCCTTCGGGTACTATAAAAATTATAGCAAAAAATACGAAAATTGTAAATTGATTGGAGCCACAATGAAAAAAGCGAAGTTAATCGTCAACAAAAACTACACTATTGGAACAGCCGAAAAAGGTATTTTTTCATCATTTGTCGAACACATGGGGCGGTGCGTTTACGGGGGCATTTACGAGCCTTCGCATAAAACCGCAGACGAAAACGGTTTCAGAAAGGACGTTATGGACGCCGTTTCCGAAATGGGTGTGGATAAAATAAGATACCCTGGCGGAAATTTCGTCTCCGGATACAATTGGGAGGACGGCATAGGAAGCAAAAAAGACAGAAAGCCTATGCTTAACCTTGCCTGGTATCAGACAGAACCCAACGAGGTTGGGGTGGACGAATTTATGGCTTTCTCCGAAAAGACCGGCTGTCCCCCGATTATGGCGGTCAATTTGGGCGTCGGCTCGCCCATGAGCGCGGCGCATCTTGTGGAATATTGCAATCTCGATACTTCCACAAAGTACGCCATACTTCGCAAGCAGAACGGCAGAGAAAAGCCTTACGGAATACGCTATTGGTGTCTCGGCAACGAGATGGACGGAAGTTGGCAGATAGGCAGTAAATCCGCAGAAGAATACGGCGACGCGGCGCGCGAAACGGCAAAACTTATGAAGTGGGTCGACCCGAGCGTTTTCGTTACCCTTTGCGGCAGCAGCGGTTCGGAAATGCCTTCTTATCCCGAGTGGGACAGAATAGTTCTCGAACGCGCTTATGAGCAGGTGGATTTTATTTCGCTTCACAAGTACTACGGCTATCCCGATCTTGACAAAACGAGACGAAATGATTTTTTGGCTTCGTATGTGGATTTCGATAAATTTATATCGGTAACGGAAGCGACCGTCAGTTACGTTAAATGTAAAACCCGTTCCCAAAAGAACGTTTACCTTTCCGTTGACGAATGGAACGTGTGGCACAAGGGCGAAACGCCGATTGAAACGAGCATTTGGGGCGTAGACGTGCCGAGAGAGGAGAATTCCTATAACATGCTCGACGCGGCGGTGTTTTCCACACTTATCGGAACGCTTGTAAACCACGCTAATTCGGTGAAAATAGCCTGCCTTGCTCAGCTTGTTAACGTGCTTGCCCCGATCGTTACCGAAAAGAACGGAAGATTGCTTAAACAAAGCATTTTCTATCCGTTTAAAATTGCTTCCGAAAAACTTGTGGGTACGGTTTATAACACGGTTTCCGAAGCGGGCGAGTTTGACAGCGTTTACGGAAAAGCGAGAGAAGTATTCTTTGCCTCGGTATCGAACGGAAACAGGCTTACCGTTTTAGCCGTAAACCTTGCGGGCGAAGATGTTGAACTTACCGTAGAGACGGAGAGGTTCGGCGGTTGCAGAATAAAAGAAATTACTGAAATTTCCGCAAGCGATCCGCTTTGCCGAAACACGTTCGACCGGCCCGATGCGATTAAACCCGTAACCAAAAAACATTTTGACGGAGAGATAATTTTAAAACCCTATTCCGTCAACTTCATCGATTACGAAATAGATTAACTTTTGTAAAACAGAGTAACTATAAATAACTTTGTGTATGCAAAACCGACCGGATTACCCCCCTTGCTCCGGTCGGTTTTGCATTTATAATTGTATGGGCGTGAAAATTATATAACGAGAAGAGGGCTTTCGGTCAGCGCGTTTTCGTTATATAACACAGTTTTAACTTCGTAGCGAGAAAAGCTTAAATCTATCTTTTTATCCATTACGGTTAAGGTTGCGTTTGCGGGGGAGCGGCTTCCGTTTAAAAGCCTCAGAACAAACCCGTTGCCGTCCTCTTTTTTCTTGACCGATTCAAGCGTAATATTCGGGTTTGAAATGCAAATACCCCCTAAATCACGCGTTATCGCGCCTGTATGTATGGGAAAAACATTTACGGCGAACGGCTTGAAGTTGAACTCTTTGGCGTTCCTTTCAAGCTCGTTTTCTTTTGCAACGGTAATTCTGAAAGAAAAATCGTTCTCTCCCTGGTCGGGTTTTTTAGTGAATCTGTCCTTAGGGTAAAGCTCTCTGTCTAATATGGGATGAGTGCAGTAAGTCACCCCTCGAACGAGAGAAACGTACAGGGCGTTGTTTTCAAAGTGGCTTCCGTACACGCAGTCGTTGACTACTTCGAGGTACTTTCCGTTTGTATTTTTTATGGCGATATATCTTTGCGAAACGTTTTCCCTTGCGTCGGTAAAGAGTGTTTCCGCCCCGAACATAGTCTGTCCGATTACTTCGCAAGTTTCATTTTCGTAACCGCATACTGGAATTTTAAGCTTTACGAATTTATCCTTTTCGCCTAAAAATACGTTCACGTCCACGTCTATATGCGGGTTGTTTTTGTAAATTTTGTAAAGCACCCTTGCCTTTGTGGAATACAGCTCGAAAAACGCTTCTATGCCGAGATATATTTCCCCGTTTTCAATAACCTGAACGCTTTTCAGTCCCTTAAATATTCCGTTTTTGTTTTCGGATAACGTAAACGGTTTTTCGTCCGTACCGAGCCTTTTTTGCTGAAACGCGCTCATCGCCCAAGGGTCGGCGTTATCTTCGAACATAACGGGAAGAACCCCGTCCTTTATATATTCCACCCCATCTATTTTGTAACTTTCAATAAGTCCGCTGTTTTGACCGATGCGGACGTATTTGTAATCGTTTTTAAACTCAAAATCCTGTTTTATATG
>CAKQLR010000013.1 GCA_934254725.1 uncultured Clostridia bacterium
AAAATACCCGGTTCGTTTCTTTTGTCCGGGCTTTCGTTTTTTTCTTCTGTCGCTTAAAAATAATCGGAGGATAAAGAGTGAAAGTACCTATTGACAAAAAAAATAATTTTTCGTAAAATAAATGAGAATTTTATATATACTTAAACGTATATAATACAGAAAAACTTTTATACGGTAAAATGAGACACTTACGACTTAAAATCCTGCTTGAAAAACTTAAAAGCGGCAAAAAAGAATACTTCGACGAGTTTTACGGGCTCACTAAGGCGTCCGTCTATTATCTTGTGAAGAAATATTTTTCAAACGAAGCCGACGCGGAGGACGTGATGCAGGACGCATATATAGCTTTTCTGTACAGCCTTGACAGGGTTCACGGAAACCCTTTGCCGTATTTGCTGCAAACGGCTAAAAATAAGGCGCTCGACTATATAAGGAAGGATTCCAAAACTGATAAAAGCGTGAATGCCGATGACCTTAGCCCGAGCAAAACTGACGTGTACGAAAGCGAGTTTGTTTTGCTTAACGAATGCAGGCGACGGCTTACCGAAGAGGAGTTTTTCATTCTCGAAAATACCGTAATTTTCGGGTACACGAGGGTGGACGTAGCTAAAATGCTCGGTAAACCAGTATCTACAGTAAACCGCAAATATAACCAAATTTTGAATAAAACAAAAAACTATCTCAGGGAGGCGTACAAATGAGAGAGACTGAAAAAATCTTATCGGAAATAAAAGAGAAAGCCCCCGATTTATCAAAGAAAATATCGGACGGCGTGGATTGGAACGTCGTAAAAACATCAGCAGAAAAGGATAAAAAGAAATTTAATTTCGGCGGATTTAAAAACAGGTTTGCGCTCGTTTCCGCTTGTCTGCTTGTACTTTTTGCCATAGTAGCCCTGCCGTTGATTTTGCACGTGAGCGCGCCCGTCGAAACGATTGCCGAAGGTTACGATATAGTTTTGGACGTAAACCCAAGGATTAAACTTTCGGTGGACGAGAAGGACAAGGTCGTATCGCAATGCGCCCTTAACGAGGACGGCGTAGTATTTTTGTACGGCAAAAATTTTGTAGGGAACACGGCTGACGAGGCGGTACAAAACATTATGAAGGAAATGCAGAAGCTCGGACTTTTAAAGGATAACTTCGTAAGAATTTCCGCGCTTTCGCATAAGACGAAGGAAATAAACGAGGAAAAACAATCACACACGGAAAAAATTATCAATTCCCTTTTCGACGTGAACACGGTGTTTTTATCCGACGACGAACTTGACAAAATAGAGGACTATTATGAAAAGCACGGCGTTTCCGAAAAGGAAAAGACCTTGATTTCCGAATTAAAGGAAAAGGTCGTGAAACTTATAGGAGAGAAGATTTCGGATATAAACGCGCTTGCCGAAAAACTTGGCGGGTATTCAAAAAAATCCGACGAAATAATTCCTTCGTTTCCCGATGACCTCCGAGAGGAAATAAGCCGTTTTTGTGCGAAATACGGCACTAAATTGGAATTCGACGTAAACGGCGAGATAAAATACAAACATATAAGAGATTTAAAAAAAGACCTCGAAGAACAAAAAGAAGAGCTTGAAGAAGGGCTTGAAGATATTGACGAAGCGTCGGACGACGGGGACTTCGGCGAGCTTATGGAAGAGCTTGTGGAGCTTGTCAAAGAGGAAATTTTCGCTTCCGAAGATTAAAAATATTTTATATAATGACAGCAGTCGGTCGGGCTTGGTTACTCCTCGCCCGACCGATTTAAAATAATTTAAAAATTTTTTTGAAAAAATGAGAATTTCGGCAGCAGGCAATCGTATATAAGGTGTAAAGAATAACAAGCGGAACTCTTCCGCAAAAAGGAGAACAACTATGAAAAGGAAAAACAAAATTTTAACCGTTATAGCTTCGCTTTCGCTTTGTGTCGCTATGTCGCTCGGTGTTGTTGCCTGTGCTTCAACCGGAAACGGTAATTCGGGCGGCAAAACGGAAAACCCCGTTACCGCAAAAGAAGTTTATGCCGTGTCCGCTTTCTCGGGCGCAAATTATCTTATAAGCGAGGGGACGTCGGGCGAAACGGCTTATGCAGGCGTTTCGGGCGGTGCCGGAATTTTTTTCGCTCCTTATACCTATACGGATAAGACGCCGGAGGAAATCGTTTCCCAAAAAGAAACAGCAACGGAAAGGCCTTCCGACTACACGGACGAGAGCGTGAACGGCATTAAAAACTGTTTGAAAATGTTCGATTCTTTGCTTTTAGGCGGAGGAATTCAACAGACGGTGGAAAACAATACGGCGGACGGAGAGTTAGGGCAGTACGCTTTCGTTATGACCGTAAAGGCAAATGAAAAGGAAGCAAAAATGTATTACAACGAGGTTTCTTCCACGACCGAAACCGAAACGGACGAGGACGGCGAAGAGGAAACGAAAATAAAAACCGTGTTGAATGGCGTGATCCTTTTCGGCGGAGAAACGTTTGAAGTGGACGGCAAAAAGGAACATGAAACGGAGGGCGACGAAACGGAATATTCCGTTGAGTTTATCACCAAAAAAGACGACGGTAACTACGTTAAATTTTCTTACGAGACCGAACAGGAACAAAACGAAAGCGAGCTTTCTTACAAGTGTGCTATTTATAAGAACCACAAAAAGGTTACGGAAGTAAAACTCGAGTTCGAGGAAGAAAACGGCAAAAAGGATATTAAGTTTAAGCTTAAAAACAACGGCTCAGACGACGGCACCGAGTATAAGATAACCAAAAAAGAGGGTAGCGATAAGTTCGATATCCGCCATGAATTCAACGGTAAAAAGTCTTACGTTTCGGCGGAAAAAACAGCGGACGGATACATTTTTCTCTACTCTAACGGGTTTAGCGAAAACGTCGGTTTTTAACCGAAAAAAATAGTTTATGAAAATTGACAGAAAACGAAAGCCCCGTTATAAAAATTTCTTTAAAAACGGGCGGGTAGTGTTAAGAAAAAGAAATCCCTAACCTAACTTTTAAATTTTGCGCTCCGAATAAAAAGAAAAGCCGGGAGAAAAAGGCAAATTCGCTTCTCTTCCGGCTTTTATTTATACGCTCTGCTATAATCCGCGCATTATATGTCAATAATATTGAGAGCCGCTTTTGCTTGACTTTTCTTGTGAAGGGTACTATAATTACAACAAAAAACAGAAGGTGATTTTGAGTTATGAAAATTGATATTTTTTCGGGTTTTTTGGGCGCAGGCAAAACCACGCTTATAAAAAAACTTATTAAAGAAGCTTACAAGGGCGAAAAGCTTGTTCTTATGGAGAACGAGTTCGGCGAAATAGGCGTTGACGGCGGCTTTATGAAGGAAGCCGGCATCCAGATAACGGAGATGAATTCCGGTTGCATATGCTGTTCGCTCGTAGGCGATTTTGCAAAGGCGTTGAAGCAGGTTAAGGAACAGTATAATCCCGACAGAATTTTGATTGAACCGTCGGGCGTAGGCAAACTGAGCGACGTTACCAAAGCCGTTTTACGCGCGAATATAGAGGGCGCGGAGATAAATTCCGCCACTACCGTAGTAAACGCCGCTAAATGCAAAATGTATATGAAAAACTTCGGCGAGTTCTTTAACGATCAGGTCGAGAACGCGGGCTGCATAGTTTTAAGCCATGCCGAAAACCTTTCGGAAGAAAAACTTAACGAAACCATCGCACTCCTTCGCGAACACAACGCTACTGCGCAAATCGTCGCTACACCGCTCGCAAGCATAGATGGCAAGCAAATTCTCTCCGCTATGGAGCATACCGCTACGCTTGAAAAAGAGCTTGATAAATTGCTTGAAGAAGTTCACCATCATGACGATGATGAAGAAGAGGAGCACGAACATCATCACCATCATCACGACGATGACGATGATGACGACGAATGTTGCTGCCACCATCATGACGATGATGAAGAAGAGGAACATGAACATCATCACCATCATCACCACGACGATGACGATGATGACGACGAATGCTGTTGCCACCATCATGACGATGATGAAGAAGAGGAACATGAACATCATCACCACCACCATCACGCGGACGAAGTGTTCACGAGCTGGGGCAAGGAAACGGCTAAAAAATACACTGAAAAAGAGATTGAAGAAATTCTCGAAAAGCTCGATTCCGATGAGAAATACGGCACTATTTTGCGCGCAAAGGGTATCGTTGCGGGCGACGGACACTGGATACACTTCGACTACATTCCAGGCGGCATAGACGTCCGTACGGGTACAGCCGAAACGATAGGCAGGGTTTGCGTTATCGGTTCCAAACTTAACGAGCACGCTATAGAAGAGCTTTTTAACGCATAAGGCAGGTTTTTATGAAAAACGAAATATCCGTATATTTATTCCTCGGATTTCTTGAAAGCGGCAAGACGAGTTTTATTCAGGAAACGCTCGAGGACGAACGCTTCGACAGTGGGGAGAGGACTCTTCTTTTATTGTGCGAAGAAGGGGAAGTTGAGCTTAACCAGCGTAAGTTCCGCGTTCCCGACGTGTACATCGAGAGCATAGAGGAAGAAAGCGAGCTTACTACGGAAAATCTTTCCGCTCTCGTAAAAAAATACCGCGCTGACAGGGTTTTGGTTGAATACAACGGAATGTGGACTTTGAAAAGCTTTTTCGAAGCCATGCCCGACGGTTGGATGGTCAACCAGATGATGACGTTTTTCGACTCCAAAACCTTCCTCGATTACAATAGAAATATGCGCCAGCTTGTTTTCGACAAGACGGAACTTACGGATCTTGTGGTGTTTAACAGGTTTTCTACCGATTACGACAAAATGGAGTACCACAAGGTTATACGCGCTATTTCCCGCAGGCCGCAAATCGTTTACGAATACCTCGGCGGACTTGCAGAGCCTGACGATATAGAGGATCCGTTGCCGTTCGACGTGAACGCGCCCGTAGTGGAGATAAGCGACAGGGATTACGCTTTTTTTTACCGCGACCTTGTGGAAAACGTAAAAGCGTATTCGGGCAAAACGGTTAAGTTCAAAGGCATAGTGGCAAGAGACAGGTCGATGGCTGCCGACACGTTTGTCATCGGCAGGCACGTTATGACTTGTTGCGAGGCGGATATTGCATATAAAGGGCTTGTTTGCGTAAGCGACGCACCCGTGGCTTTAAAAAACCGCGACTGGGTGATTATAACCGCGGAAATAAAGCTTGCGTTCCATAAACTTTACGGAGCGAAAGGTCCCGTGTTGTTTGTTAAGAGTATAGAACCTTCCGAAAAACCTGAGGAACAGGTTGCTACGTTCTGGTGAGATTACTTAGAAATAACAAAGTAAAAATTTCGCGTTAACACGTGAAAAAGGCGGCTAATTATTTTTAGCCGTCTTTTTGCGTCTTTGGTGGAATTCGTACGTTTTAGTTCTGACAGGTCGAACCGAAAAGGTGATTTTCGCCTGAAGTAGTGAGCAGGGCGAGAAGTAAAAGCGTTTGAGTAATATCTATCGTCCCACCTGTGGTAAGCAGTAAAATCAAACCAAACAAAGCGATATTGTTGTTCATACGAGCCTCCTTTCGACTTTTATTCTTTCTTTTACAATATATTCGACAAAACTTGCTGTATGTGAAAGAAAACATATGTGTTAAAATGTATTTACCGACCGGGAGGGTGTTTATCCTTACCATAACGGCGTATGGATAAGCTTCGCGACAACTCTCTCGGTTAAGGAAAATAAAGCGAATTAAGGGGGAAAATGTTATGGAAAACGCTTTAACTTTGGATAAGAGGACTTCTTCACTTGTGGAAAACTGTATGCTTTCGGATGATATTTTAAACGAGCTTACGGGATTTTTTACGATTTTTTCGGATAAGACAAGGCTGAAAATGATTTCCGCGCTTGCAATTTCGAGGATGTGCGTCAGCGATTTATCCAACATTCTGGCGGTAAATCAAACAACCATTTCGCACCAACTCAGGCTTCTTAAAAATCTTGGCGCGGTGGATTGCGAAAGGGACGGAAAAATAATAACTTATTTTTTAAAGCGCGAGCTTATCGGGGATATGCTTATTAAGGGAATGGAATACCTCGGCAACTGAAACGAATAATTCCTTTAACTTTGCCGTTGCGTTTTTTATTTATTTGCGATATAATTAAGACATAAGTGAGCAGGAAATGTCGGGATTTTTTACTTTAAAAGGAGTAAAATTTAGGCAAAGGTAGCAAAAGAAAAATGGATTGGATGAAAATTATCGGTTCTTCTTTACAGTACATAGAAGAACATATAACCGAAGATTTGGACGTAGAAAAAATAGCGGGCGAAGTGAACGTTTCGCCATTCTATTTTCAAAAGGGTTTTTCTATGCTCTGCGGCTTTACCGTTGGCGAATACGTCAGGAACCGCAGGCTTGCCCTCGCTGGGAGCGAACTTGTTTCTTCTTCCGCAAAGGTTATAGACATTGCTCTGAAATACGGCTATGATTCTCCGGACAGCTTTACAAAAGCTTTCGTCCGTTTCCATGGCGTTACGCCCGTTTCTGTGAGAAAAGACGGGGTAACGGTTAAAACTTTTGCGCCGCTGAAAATCAAATTTACTCTTGAAGGAGGCTATCTTATGGACTACAAAATCGTAAAAAAAGAGGCGTTTAAAGTAATAGGAAATTCCCAAAGATTTTCTTACGAAAATGCAAAAGAGCTTATTCCCGCTTTCTGGCAAAAACATTATAAAGAGGGTAAAGGCGCCGTTGTCTGCGGAACGTTCGGCGTAAATATTGACGAGCAGATGGGAGGAAAGGATTTCGAGTACCTCATCGCCGATTTATACGAAGAAGGCAGGACCGTTCCCGACGGGTTTGTTTTAAGGACTATACCCGCGTTTAACTGGGCGGTATTCGCGTGCAAGGGTGCGTTGCCCGACTCTCTTCAGAACGTAAACAGGCGGATATTTTCCGAATGGCTGCCCGCTCTCGGAGAATACGAGTTTGCCGCGGGTTATTGCATAGAGTATTACGACGATCCCGCTAAATACAAAAAGGGAACTTCGGACGAAAATTATTACTGTGAAATTTGGATTCCCGTTAACAAAAAATTGTAATTTACGAAAAGCGGGGCGTTTATCGAGTGTCCCGAAAGCAAAAAAATAACGGATTTTTACAAAAAAAAGGAAATAAAACCCTTTCGATTTTTGCCATAATAACGTGGCACAACCGAAAGGGTTTTTTAAGTTAATTTACCGTGTCCTGACCTCCGAAGCCGAGGCTTATAAGAAGAGCGTCGTTCACCATACTCATCGTAACCGCGGGCAACATGCCTATGCGTTCCTTCAGTCTGCGCTTATCTATAGTTCTTATCTGCTCGAGAAGAACTACGGAATCTTTACTTAAACCGTACTGTTCCGCTTCCAGCTCTATATGCGTGGGAAGCTTAGCTTTGTTTATTCTGCTTGTAACCGCGGCGGCAATAACGGTGGGGCTGTACTTATTGCCTATATCGTTCTGCACCACAAGTACCGGTCTTACGCCCCCTTGCTCGCTCCCGACCACGGGGCTTAAATCGGCGTAATACAATTCGCCACGTTTTATCATAATGTCGTCCCCCGAAATAATATTATCGGGATAGCCAAAGCCCCGTTACATTGTATGTACGCCTTTAAGTTTTAGTTACCCCGCTT
This sequence comes from uncultured Clostridia bacterium, assembly GCA_934254725.1. Taxonomy (GTDB): domain Bacteria; phylum Bacillota; class Clostridia; order Christensenellales; family Borkfalkiaceae; genus RGIG3732. The sequence goes on from CAKQLR010000013.1 coordinate 7,634, forward strand.
AAGATTATTTCCATAAAGCGGGCTGTATATACATTTGTTTTAAGGAAAATAAAAATATGCCGTTTTTGTGTGATAAACGGCACTTTTATATTTTAAAAACTATTTTGCTTTTACTCGGTCACGCTTTTTGGCTTGCGGCGATGGAAAGGGCGGCGTAATCGCCTATCTTTTCGCCTAGCCCCGCCGGCAGAACTTTGACCTTTGCAGGAACGGAAAGGCATTCCTTTTTAATTCTCGCACGCATGGTTTTGTCTATATACTTATGGGCGCGCATATACACGCCGCCCACGATTATTCTTTCGGGGTTCAGTATATCTATAAGGTAGGAAAGCCCTAAGCCAAAGTAATCGCCTACTTCCGCGAATATATCTTTTGCAAGTTTGCTGCCGCCTTCCGCCGCAATAAACAGCGACTTCGCGGTAATATTTTCAAGCTCTGAAACGGACTTGCAAAAATCGACGGCTTTTCCTGTCTGAAGCACTTCTCTCACTCTGTTTTTCGCAAGCTGAGCGATGCCGTTTCCGCTGCAAAAACCTTCGAAAGAGCCTATTTTTCCATAGCCGCAGGGACCCTGACGGTCAAGCCTTATGTGCCCCGCTTCTCCCGCGAAGTTGCTTGCGCCCGTGTAGAGCATGCCGTTTAAAACAAGCCCCGCGCCAAGCCCCGTGCCGAAGGTTAAAAAGATCATATTGTCGCAACCTTTTCCTGCACCGTACTTCCACTCGGCAACGGCGCAGGCGTCCGCGTCGTTCATAAGGTAGGCTTTTATGTTAAGTTTCTTTTTTATGATATCCGTTATGCGAATATTATCCCACCCCGGCAAATTCGGGGGAGACATGATAATTCCTCTTTTCCCGTCGAGAGGACCGCCGCAGGAAATGCCGATTGCGGATACGTCCTTGTAAGTTTTGTCAATATCGTTAAGTTCGTCCGTGAGCACGGAGATAAGCTTATCTATAACCTCGTAAGGAGAGCCTTCCGTTTTAAACTCTCTGCGGTCAAAGATTGCAAGGTCGCCGTTTTTTCCCTTGCCGATGAGCGCGGCGCATTTCGTTCCGCCGATGTCAAAACCGGCTATCATATAAGTTCCTCCTCGACGGCGGCGCATACCGCGTGGTACATTACTATATGTTCCTGCTGAATGAGGTAGGTTTCGTCCTTTTTGCTTAAAAGGCATACATCCGCGAGTTCCTTGAGTTTGCCGCCGCTTTTACCGACGAAAGCGATGACTTTTGCTCCTTTAACTTTTGCTATTTTAGCCGCGTTGCACACGGGTGCGGAATTTCCTGAAGTGGAAATGCCTACAAAAATATCACCCTCGTTTATGTATGCGTACGCCTGTTGAGAAAAGACGTAATCGCCGCCTATATCGTTGTTGACAGCCGTCATTATTCCGCTCTGACTTACAAGGCTGAACGCAGGCAAGCCGGTTTCGGTCTTTTTAACTATTTCTCCGTCGCCAGGGAATACGACAAGGAATTTTTCCTCAAAAGCCTTGTCTACGGGTCTCTTTTTCTTAAACGATTTTGCAAACTCGCCTACAATATGTTCTGCGTCAGAAGCGCTGCCGCCGTTTCCGCAAGCGTACAGGCGATGCCCTGAACGGAAAGCTTCGCACACCGTTTTGGTTGCGGAAATTATCTCGCTTGCATAGTTATTGCCCATGCCTGATTTTTCAAGCATTTCGTAAATAAGTTTAACGGTAGTTTCTTTCATTATTATTTTTCCTTTAAATTCGCTGCGTGGGGAAATTCTTTTTTTGAATTTCAGCCTTTATAGTTTTCCGTTTCCTCTCTTGTGGGAATGGATTGCTGAGCGCCCCTGCGGGTGCATGCTATAGAAGCGGCTTTGCTTCCGAAAGCGCAGGCTTCTTCAAGAGTTTTTCCTTCGGAAAGCCCTACGACAAGTCCTCCGCATAGAGTATCGCCTGCGGCGGTGGTATCTACGGGTTTAACCTTTATGCAAGGGTAAACTTTTTCGCCGTTTTTGTCTGCGATTTCATAGCCCTTGCCGCCGAGTGTTGTAACTATTTTCTTTATACCTGCAGAGAACAGGCTTTCTTTTCCTCCGAAAATTTCAAGCTCCGTTTCGTTGGGAGTGATAAGGTCTACGTATTCGAAGTATGCGGAAATTTCTTTGTTCGCGGGGGCGGGGTTGAGTATAGTGAAAAGCCCTGCTTCCTTAGCCTTTTTTAAACCGTAACCGATAACCGGTATTGGGTTTTCGAGTTGCGTCAGATAAACGTCGCCCGGTTTGGCGTCGGCTAAAAATTCGTCTATGTCTTTTTCGGTAAGTCTGCCGTTCGCGCCTTTGTCGAGAATAATTCTGTTGTTCCCGTTAGTTATAACGATAACCGCGATGCCTGTGGAAACGCCTTCTTCGCGACGTATGAAATTTGTATTTACCCCCGCTTTTCTAAGGTTATCGGTCAAAATCTCTCCGAAAGAATCTTTGCCCACAACGCCGCACATTTTCACGTTTCCGCCCAAAAGCGCCGCCGCGGTGGCTTGGTTTGCGCCCTTGCCTCCGCCGTTGGTAATAAACTTATCCCCGGTTATGGTTTCGCCCTCTTTCGGCATATAAGGGGTTTCGATGCACAAATCCATATTCAAGCTGCCTGTTATATAAATCATATTTTCTCCTTTTCGCCTGCGCCGTCCGCAAGCTTTTCCAAATTTCTTTTATAGTGAAACATATACTGCTGAAAATATCCGGCGTCGTTTCCGAATAAATTCACAAAATATTTCGATTGCTCGTTCCTGTCGGTCAGCGTTCCGCCGAAGTGTTCGCGGTAAATTTTATCCATCCACACGTCCACGGGAAAGCTGTCGTATCTGTAAAAACCGAAAAGACTCACGCAGTCCGCTACTTTCGGACCTACTCCTTTAAGAGAGAGCAGGCTTTTTTTCAGTTCCGCCGTAGAAAGTTTTTCCGCGTTATCTATAGAAAAATCCCCGTTCGCGATGGCATTCGCAACGTAAACAATGTACTCCGCGCGGTAACCTAACCCCAAACTTTTATAGAACACCGCATCACGGCTTTTAAGCGCTTCGACCGTGGGAAAAGCCCTGTATTCGACGCCGCAAAATTTCTTTTTTTCGCCGAGCTCGTCGCACAGTTTTTCTATTATTTTCTTTATCCTCGGAATATTGTTGTTCTGCGAAACTATAAACGAGAACAGCGTCTCCGTCGGGTTTTGCCGAAGAAGCCTTACGCCCTTGCCGCCTTCAGCCGCTTTTGTCAGAAAATCGTTCCCGAAAGACAGCGCTCTTTCGTAAACTTCTTTAAGGTTTCTTTTTAAATCGAAGAACTCTTCAAAGTACAAATCATCGTCCGCGGTGATAACCGTATTGTCGGATACCGTTTCCGCAAAGCACGCTTTATCCGTAGAAAACACCAGATAACCTGCGTTATAGGGGGTATATCTGAAAATTTGCCCGCAATCCAATGTGTCTTTCACGGAGAAGAATTCACTCGGCACAACTATCTTTTGCATAAGAAAATTATAGCTTATAAAAGAGAAAAAGTCAATCTTTATAAGGAATACAAATTGACTTTTAATATGATTTGACTTTCGGATATAAAAAGTTGTAAAATATAGTAAAATCACAAATAAAAAAAGGAATGAGTAAAAATGAACTTCAACGTTGAAAAATATAAAGATTTTTACTTTGAAACCGCAAAGGAACTTTTGCAGACCCCGAGCCCCAGCGGTTACTATAAGGAGGTTATGGCGGTCGTAAAAGGCTATGCCGAAGAACTCGGCGCGGAGTTTTCTTTAACGAGAAAGGGCTGCGCGATTCTTTCCGTAAAGGGAAAGGACAGTTCCCGCACGTTGGGGCTTGCTGCTCACTGCGACACTCTCGGCGCGATGATAAGGGGAATTTCCGCTAACGGCGAACTTACTTTCTCCAAAGTAGGCGGACCGCAACTTCCCACGCTCGACGGGGAATACTGTACGATAATCACACGCGACGGGAAAAGATACACCGGAACATTTCTTTCAAAAAGCCCTTCTTCGCACGTTTATCAGGACGCAGCAACCCGCCCGAGGGACGACGCGAATATGTACGTTCGCCTTGACGAAAAGGTTAAAAACGCAAAAGACGTGCGCGACCTCGGCATAGAAAGCGGGGATTACGTCTGCATAGACCCGAAAACCACTGTCACGGAAAGCGATTTTTTAAAGTCGAGATTTATAGACGATAAGGCTTCCGTCGCTTGCTTCATTACGTTGCTTAAAATAATGAAAGAGGAAAACCTCGTTCCCGAATACGACGTAAAAATGCTTATAACCATGTACGAGGAAGTAGGTCACGGTGCGGCGTACGTTCCCGACGGGCTGTACACGATGCTTGCTGTAGATATGGGCTGCGTAGGCAGCGACCTTAACTGCACCGAGTACGACGTTTCCATTTGCGCGAAAGACAGCCACGGTCCGTACGATTACGCGCTTACCTCTTCGCTTATAGAAAAAGCAAAACAGAATAATTTGTCTTATGCGGTGGACATTTATCCGTTCTACGGAAGCGACGTAGGAGCTATGTGGTCTGCCGGACACGATATTCCCGGCGCGCTTATAGGTACAGGCGTGCATGCTTCCCACGGAATGGAAAGAACTCATTTCGAAGGCATCAAAAATACGATTTCGTTAATCGGTTTATATCTCGGATTGTAATTATAATAAAGAATTTTTTATTCGGCCGGACGGGGATTTTCTCTGCCCGGCTAATTTTATGGCATGCGGAATTGCTTATTTTCCGTAATATTATTTACAAAGAAAGTATTTTATGGTACAATATAATAGTGTAGGTATATGCTATGAGTTTTTTTAACAGATTTTTTAAAGGAAAAACTAAAAAGAAAATAGGTCTTGCATTGGGCGGAGGAGGCGCGAAAGGCGCCGTTCACCTCGGTGCGCTGAGGGCGTTCGAAGAGGAAAATCTTCACTTCGATATGATTGCGGGGACGAGTATCGGCAGTCTTGTCGGCGCGTTGTACGCAAAGGGCTTTTCGTTCAGAGAAATAGAGCAGGTGCTTTCCGGTTGCGGTCTTGACGATATCAAACGGCTTGTGCTGGCGCGTCTCGGCGGGGCAGCCATTGACGAGATTATAGAAAGAGCGACGGGGAAGATGGATTTTTCCGACCTTAAAATCCCGTTTTCCGCAGTTGCTGTGGATTTGACAAACGGAGAGGAAGTCGATTTTAAAGAGGGCAATCTTATTTCGGCAGTGGGCGCAAGCTGTGCCATTCCGCCATTTTTCAAGCCCGTAACCATTGACGGAAAAAAATACGTAGACGGGGCTTTCAGAAACATTATTCCCTGCGACGTAGTTAAAAATATGGGCGCGGATTTCGTCATCGGCGTGGATTTATCCGGCGGAAGAACTTCCAACGCGATAAGCAAAAAAGCGCTTGACGACAAGTACCCGGAAAACGGTATACCGTTCTGCAATCCGAGCGAGAACGGGTATTCCGCATGCAATCATATAATATGCCCGAACCTTGAAGATTTCAAGGCGACAAGCTTCGGCGCTATAGGGAAAATGTTTGATATAGGCTACTTTTCCGCAAAAAACGCCGCAGAGGACATAAAAATAAAGCTCAAAGCGAGCGGTTTTAAAATTTAAACAATATTTTAACGCATTACCCGCCTTTATCGCATATAAACAAAGGATTTTACAGGAGGCTTAACATATGCTTTCACTAAAAGGAATAACAAAAATTTACGTTACGCTTGACGAAAACCTTACCGCTCTCGACAACGTAAATCTCACTTTCGGTGCGAACGAATTCGTTTCGGTGTTAGGTCCTTCCGGCTGCGGAAAAACTACTTTGTTGAACATAATAGGCGGGCTGGATAAATATACTTCGGGAAGTATAGAAATAAACGGCGTTTCCACCGAATGGTTCACGGACAGAGATTGGGATTCCTATAGAAACCATTCCGTGGGCTTTATATTTCAGAATTACAATTTAATACCCCACCTTAACGTGCTCGACAACGTGGAGCTTGCGCTTACGCTTATAGGCGTGAAAAAGGAAGAGCGCAAGCAAAGGGCGCTTAAAGCTCTGGAAGAAGTAGGACTAAGAAATAAAGCTTTCAAAAAGCCCAACCAACTTTCGGGCGGGCAGATGCAAAGGGTTGCGATTGCCAGGGCGCTTATAAATAACCCCGAAATCATTCTTGCGGACGAACCTACGGGCGCGCTCGACAGCGAAACAAGCATTCAAGTTATGGAAACTTTGAAGAAAATTTCTAAAACCCGTCTTGTAATCATGGTTACGCACAATGCGGAGCTCGCCAAAGAATACAGCACGAGAATAATAAGACTTTTCGACGGCAGGGTTGTCGGCGATACCGCCCCCATTCAGATTAAAGACACGGGAACAAAGAGCGAAAAAGGCACGGCGAAAAAATCTTCGGATAACCCGTCGGAAAACACTGCAACGGATAAGAAGGAGGAAACCTTCGCGCTGCGCTATGCGGGCGGGGTTTTATCCGACAACCGCTCGCCTATCGACGGGGAAGAAATCATCGGCTGCAATAAATGTTTTATTCAGAAAATCGGCAACAAAAAATACGCCGTTCTCACAAGCGACAAAGGCAAGATAATCGCGCCGCTCACTGCGGATATAAAAAGGACGCTGAAAGGGCGTTTATATGAGAAAAAGGCGCTTTCCGCTGCGGAAGCCAAGGATGTGGAAAGGCTGTTCGCGACAGAAAAACCCGAAGAAAAAACTTTGGAGAGCGCGGTAGAAAAATACAGGAAAAAGCCGTCCATGAGCTTCGGCGCGGCGATATCGCACAGTATTAAAAACCTGTTTACAAAGAAGTTCAGAACGGTGCTCACGGCTGTCGCGGGGAGTATCGGAATACTCGGCATAGGTCTGGTGCTTTCCATTTACAGCGGGCTTACCGGGTTCGTGGACAGGCAGGAAGCCTCGCTTGCAAGCTACCCGATTGAGATAAGGGAAGGTTCCGTTCAGGATACGGAGGCGGTTATAAACACCGTCATTTCGGCGCTCGACGGGCTTGACGGTAAGTACGAAAAGGACACCGTTTACATTTATAAAGTAGTGCAACAGCTTATCCGTAACCAGACGAACGTAAACGTTTTCGACGCCGCCATGATAGACGACATCAAAAGCGTGGACAGCTCGCTGTACTACGACCTTTACGAAAACTATAACGTAGGCTTCAACGTAGTAAAAGACATACCCTCGGGCACTAAAATACTCGGCATAAGCACGCTTACAAATTACTATTTCGCCATAAATACTCAGAGCTCGCTCGGTTGGGCGCAGCTTCCCTCAAAGGAGCTTGTCAACGAACAGTACGAGCTTATCGCCGGCTATTACCCCGAAACGGCTAACGATCTTCTTCTCGTCCTCGACTCAAAAAACCAGATAAGCGATTTGAATTTATTCTTCAACGGTCTCGATATGGAAAGCGTTACGCTCAACTACAAGGACGACACCGAGGAAGGCGTTACCAAAAAAGTTGAGGATTTTATCGGTATAGAGTTCAGACTTGTGGAAAACGATTACTATTACGATTTATCCGCAGAAGAACCTGGTACGAGAAAACCCAGGACTACTACAAGCCCGAAAGGACCGCTTGCAAACCTTAACAAACTGATAGGCGAAGCCGCGGGCAGCGGTTACAAACTGACGTTCTTCGAGGGGGGCGGCATAAACACGAATAACGATTACGATTATTCGAAAATGAACAACCAAAGCGACGTTCTGAGAATAAGCGGAGTAATAAAACTTAAAGAGGACGTCCCCGTGGGAATACTCGGTGCAAAAGCGATAGCCTACACCAAGGAACTTACTCAAAAGGTTATAGACCTCGCCGGCAACTCCAGGCTTGTAAAAGATTACATCGACAGCGTTGACAACGTAGAAAAAGCAGACAAAGCTATATTGAGGAAATACGGCTATGCCGAACTGCCCTCGAGCATTTCTATTTACTGCAGAGATTTTGAAAGTAAATCGCTTGTGAAAAACAAGCTTACTGAGCTTAGCAACCAAAGAAAAGCGGACGGAAAATCTCAGATTGCCTATTCCGACATGATGAGCGCTGTTCTTGGCATAGTGCAGCAGTTTATAAATATAATAACGATAGTATTGCTTTCGCTTACGGGCGTTTCGCTAGTGGTTTCCATGCTTATGATAGGCATAATTACTTACGTTTCCGTTCTTGAAAGGACAAGGGAAATAGGCGTGCTGCGCGCGCTCGGGGCAAGGAAGTCCGACGTATCAGGTATTTTCAATGTGGAAACCATACTTGTAGGTTTTGCTTCGGGCGTTATCGGCGTAGTGCTTGCGCTTATCGGCACGATACCGCTCGGCAATATTCTCACCAGATACACGGGCGTTTCGGGGCTTGCAAGTCTGCCTTGGTATTTTGCTTTGGCGCTTATTGCGCTCAGCGTGCTTCTGAATTTCGTTGCGGGTCTTATCCCCGCAAGCATAGCCAAAAAGAAAGACCCCGTAAAGGCTTTGCGTTCGGAATAATTTATTGTAAAAAGACGATTTTTCTATAATTCGGAATGAAGAATGAAAAACCTCTGACAGGGGCGGCGGATAAAAGGTTTATAAAATAAAAGACGAGTATAGTTTTATACAAGTTCTCCGATTTTTTTGCTTTTTATATTGACAACAAAAACTATTTCTTATATAATACAAGAAGTTGTAAGCTTGCTTTAAAAACAATGCCGTTTATGCTTGTTTGTAAGGGATTACGACTTCGCCGTATTTTCAATACGGAAGCGTAAAATTCCGGTCTCGGTTCGGAAAAATTGCTTCCGTCGGAAATAACGTCGAAAAAAAGTACTTTAAATCCGGAGATTTAACTATATGAAAGGTATTTGGGCTAAAGGTAAAAGCAACGAAATGAATTTTTCCGTTGCTTTTTTGCTTACTCTGAATTCACAGGAACAATTCGATATAAAAATATCGGCTTCTTCGTTTTACAAGCTTATCGTAGACGGTAAAATGATTGCATTCGGTCCGCAAAGGGCTGCGCACGGATATTTCAGGGCGCAGAATTATTCCGCAAAAGGCAAAACTATCGTTGCGGAAGTTTCCAGCCTGGGCGTAAAATCCTTCTGCTGGATTAAACAAACGCCATTTTTCACCTGCGAAATTAAGACTGCGGACGGCAAAACGTACACGCAGGACGATTTCTCCTGCTATCTTTTGAGCGACAGGCTGCAAAAGGTTCAAAGGTACAGCTACCAAAGGGGATTTGCCGAAAACTATGTTCTGGACGAGGACAGGCATTCATTATACGAGGGCAAGCCCCGTTTCGAGAAATTGCAGACGGAAGAAGCGCCTCTTCCCATAGAGCAGGAAAGCTTTGTTGATAACGCAAAACTTTTGCCGCACAGCGTTAAAACGATTGTGGAAAGGGGCAGCGTTAAGCTTGACGAAAACGCCAAGGTGTGGAGAGACAGGGCTCACTACAGTGTGGGCAAGGAACTCGGCGGTTTTAAAATAGACGAGTGGGAGAATTCCGCCACCGACGAGGCTTCGAAATTCGTTTATCTGCCGAACAGCGACGACGGCGAATACGAGTACGTAACATTTGACTTCGGCAGGGCGATAACGGGCTTTTCGGATCTGAAAATAGAAAGCCACGCGGGCGGAGTTGTCTATTATATATTTGACGAACTTTTGTGGAAAGAACTCGGCAGAGGGGAAAACTATGTGGATTTCGGAAGAAACACCTGTTCTTCCGCTCACAAGTGGACGCTTAAAAAGGGCGGCGTTTACAATGTGGAAACAAGCGAGCCGTACACCGTAAGATACGCCACCGTGGTGTTTACAAAAGGTATTAAAATTCAGACGGGAATAACCGATTTCGAAAACCCGAACACGGGCAGATTTGCTTTTGAAAGCAGCGACGCAGAGCTTAATTTAATTATGGAATCCGCAAGGAACACGCTCAGTCAGAACGCGGTTGACGTGCTCACCGATTGTCCGAGCAGGGAGCGTTCGGGGTGGCTTTCGGACAGCTGGTTTTCTTCGGTTGCGGAAAGGCTGTTTACAGGCGAAAACACGGTGGAAAAGACCTTTTTGCAAAACTACATATACGCAAAGGGGGAGATGCTTCCCGCAGGAATACTTCCTATGAACTACCCCGCGGACGATTACGAAGGCTGGTTCATTCCCAACTGGGACTTGTGGTACGTTCTGGAATTGTATAAATACTATAAAAACTACGGGAAAGACGAGATTGTCGAAAATTCGCTCGATAACGTGAGGGGGGTTTTAGAGTATTTCAAAAAGAAAGAAAACGAGCATTCTTTGCTTGAAAATCTTGAAAGCTGGATATTTGTTGAATGGAGCTCGGCAAACGACGCTTCGCACGTAAGCGGTGTTAATATTCCTTCGAACATAACCTACACCAAGGTTTTGGACTGCGCGGCGGAGCTTCTCGGCGACAGCGATTTGAAGCTTAAAGCCGAAAGGATAAGAAAGTATATAAAGCAAAACGCTTTTTCGGGATTGTTCCTTGTTGATAACCTTGTTCGCGACGTGGATAACAAGCTTGTTAAAACGGAGAATTTTACAGAAGTATGTCAATATTACGCCTTTTGGTTTGACGTTTTGGGCATAGACGAATATAAGGATTTATTCGACGAGCTTATAAACAACCTCGGTACCAACAGAAAAGAGGGCTACAAGCCGGAAATAGGCAAAGCAAACGTGCTTTACGGGCTTTATATGCGTATAGATTTGCTTATGAGAACGGGCGACAGAAAGGGCGTTTTGACCGAATGCCGCAGATTGTTCGGCAAAATGGCCGAAAGAACGGGTACCCTTTGGGAAAACAACGATATTTCCGCAAGTTGCAATCACGGGTTTGCATCCTATGCTTGCAAGTGGCTTATTTACGCTTTGACCGGCTATGATATTATGCGGGAAAAGTTTTTGAGTAAGGGTGGTATAGGCATTAAATGCTGCGTAAAAATCCCTAAAAATTCGGGCAAAGAGTATTTTGAAATAAACGCAGATTAGTTTGTTGTTTGTTGCGGGCAGGGTTGTCGTAAAGCAACCCTGCCCGCAGTGTTTACTTACGGCGGAGCGAAAAAATATTATTAAAAATCGCCGAGGAAAATCGAAATCGAAAGTATGTTTTTGTTTTCGGAAATGACCACTCTGTTAACCTTAGCCGTAAGTTTTTTGCCTGCATCCATAAGCCTTGCAAGTATCTCATTGTTAAATTCGTTTACTTCTCCGAGGTATTTACCCGATAATGTCAGAACGCTTATGGAAAATTCGTCGTAACGTTTCTTTTTTCTTTGCAGAGTAACTTCATCGCCTTCTTTAAGAGTGACGAGTGCCGGCGGCGGATTAAACGCCAGTCCGTAAACGAAAACGTTTGAGAGGAATATTTCGTTCTGTAAAGGTTTGGTAAGATTTTCTAATCCGCTTTGCTCTATTTTTTTTATTAAATCTGTCGTTTTAATTGTTAATTCGTTCATAGTTATATAACTCCTTTTTTAATCGTTAGAGATGAATAATTGGATCCCCATGTTTGTTTCAACTTAAAAGTTCCTTTATATCGAATTGCTCGATTACCTCGTTAAGCCGAGTTATCGCTTCTTTCCTTTCGGCTATTTTTTCGGCAAACTCGGCTTTCTTTTTGTCAGACGCCTCGCTGTTGAAAAGGAACTCCGAATAGGTATACGGTTCGGTGGTTTTAATGGTTTCGATTTCGTTCATAATTTCGTCTATCTTTTGTTCCACATCCTCAAAAGTCGCTTTATCAAAAGGGATTTTTTTATTAAGAAGCTTTTTTACGGCAATTTCCGTTTCGGTGATCGATTTGTAATCGTTGTTTATGTAGGCTTGTTTTGCTTTCTCCCAAAGCTCTCGTATTTCTTCGTTTGCGAAAGCTTCCGGGTAGATGTCGGGGTGAATGGTCATGGCTATTTCCTTGTAAGCCTTGCGAATGTTAAGGGATTCGTATCTCGGTATCGTGGTATAGGTATAGCTTTTTATTTCGAGTATTTCGTTCAGTTCGTCGTAGTAATCTTCCATAACGCTTTCGAGATATTCGTCAAGCTTTGACCTGTATATTTTGCGATTATAATTTTTCTGTTTCTGGCAGTATGTAATGCCCCTTTTAAGCTTTATAATTTCTATGGTGAGCTTAAAATCTTCTTCGATTAAATCCCCGAACTCCTGCACGTATCGGATGAACATCGCGTCTGCTTTTTTTCGTGCCTTATCTCTTATTAGAATTAAATCCGCATAAGTTTCCATAAGGGAAGCCTGTATGAGTTTATCTTTTTCTGAGTCCATCTGTATTTACCTCAATATAAACTATTTCGTCGTTGCACTTTATGAATCTTTTTCCTTTCAATATGGCGCTATAAAAGAAATGATGCAACCCCATATATTTTTCTTTTTGAAATTCCACGATCAAAATTCCGTCTTTATAGTGTGTTTTAAGCGGATAGGTTATGTTTTTGCCGCGGAGCAATATATATGTGTGACTTTTTAAGACGTAAAACAAATCGAAAATATCTATGTCCATTTTATCGAATTCCGTAAGTGAATATTTCTGTTCTTTTATTTTTCTGATAAGTTCGATTTGGCTGTAATCTCTGACATGATCGATATTAAAAAGCATTATTTTCTCGGCTTCCAGAACGAGTTCGAGGCTGTTTTTAAGATTGCCTTTTTTCTGTTCGATGTAAGAAGCTTCAAGTACGACCTGCGGAATTTTGTAAAGAAAAACGTGACCGAATTCGGTGTTTACAAAGTTGTATAAATCCATTATGATTTTTTCGTAAGTAGCGTGGTTTTCTTTTACGAAAAGCCCCTTTTTATACATCATTGCAAGCATATACGCGGATATTACGTTCCCTCGTTTTGCCGAAAGCAAATAAAGCTTATACGCTTTTTTGTAGTCCGGCTTGCCGAGGTACCCGTAAAACGCTATATCTGCCACGTGCCTTTGAAGGTAGGGACTGCATTTATGTTGTTTGTATAACTCTATTATCTTTTCGTATTTATCGTACTCGATGTAATCGTCGCATAAATAAGGCGGCTCATAACTATACTCAAAGGATAAAACCCTATTCGCCGAATAGAATAAAAAGTCAGCTCCGTAGCAATCGAGTCTTTCCTGCCAATAGTCCGAACTGACTTTACGAGCGTCGGCATGCAGTTTGTCGAGCTTCTTTTGCTTTTCGGAAGGGGCATACGGAAACAGAGGGTTTTTTTTCACTTCTGAGCCATCGTAAAGACACTCGGCGGTTATATCTTTCCATGATGAGAAATCCGGAAGCTGTTTTTTGTAGAAAATCACGAAGAGTATATCGATAAGCTCGTTTTCCGAAAAATAGTGACCGAACATTATTTCTCTGTAGTATCCCTTTTTGCCCATAGCCGACGGGGAAGTGTTGGGAATCTTAACTTCTACCCAAAAGCGGTCCAAAGTCTTTTCGTTAACCCCTTTTATAAATTGCAGAAAATAAAGTCCGTACTCGTCTTGTTGAAAATCGAGAATAATGAAATCGTAAAGAAAATTCCCGAGGGAGTGAATTTTGTTTTTTAAAGAATTAAATTTTTCATCCGTAAACGGGTTGCTTTCGTCAAATTTTATTACAGTCCCGTTTCCGGTGATGATCTCTCCGTCAAAGCGCATTGCTCGTACCTCCTTTGTAAATACATATTAACATATAATATATGACAACATATATCATATATAAAAAGTTTTTTATAATTTTATTTTTTCACTTACGAAAGGCAACAATGGGAAATAGGGGCGAATATTGCTTTTTTGGAGTGATTTTATGTTAAAATTTTTCATATACAATAGGTTTTCGACATTAAAACTGTTTTAAAAACAAGAAAATGGTAAAAATTAACACATAATTACAAAAAAAATAAAAAAATTTAAAAAAAGTTTGTAAAAACGCTTTACAAAAAAATTTATTTGTGGTAAAGTATAGTTGTTCTTAAGGAACGAACAAACAATTCTTCCTTGAGAGTTCAAAAAGCTCATCATTTTCCCCCTTATCATATATTTTCCAAGGAAGCCGTTGACAGGATATGTCATCGGCTTCTTTGGTTGTATTGGATTTGTCGTTCGCGATGGGTAAAGAGAGGGACTTTCGGGGGAATTCTTACCGAAAATAAAAATTATTGCCCTGTTTAATAAACTTTTCTTAAAAGAAAATTTAAAAAACGCTATACAAAACCGAAAAGTTGTGATATAATATAAAAAAACAAGGCGAAATGCCTTGGCGCGGCTATGCGCAAACATTTAAACGGAGGTTACGATTATGGCATACAAAATCAATGGCGACGAATGCATTTCTTGCGGTTCCTGCGCTGAACAATGTCCCGTAAACGCTATTTCGGAGGGCGATACTCACTACGTCATCAATGCTGACGAATGTATTTCTTGCGGCTCTTGCGCCGAACAGTGTCCCGTTTCCGCTATAAGCGAGGCTGAATAATCGGCTTGTTTTCCCGCAAGGGAGATTACAGGGATTTTATTCTTGTGAAAAGATTCGGAAAACACAGCTATCTCGGCTGTGTTTTTTGTTTATAAAAATGTTTGGTGCGAAGAACTGAAGCCCTGCGCTAAGCGTAAAAAATAGCCCTTAACACAAATAAATATGGAAATAAATCTTTTGAACGGCGAGAGGATAGAGGAGCTTTTCCTCAACGACGTTAAAATTATACAAAGCGAAAACCTTTATCGGTTTACTTCGGACGCGGTTCTGCTTACCAGGTTTGCGCGGGCGAAAAAGAATGAAATTTTAGCCGATTTCTGCTCGGGCAGCGGTATAGTCGGCTTGCATTTTTACGCTCTTCATCCCGAGGTGGTTAAAGAAGCCCACCTTTTCGAGCTTCAGGCGCCCCTTGCCGAAATGAGCGAACGCTCGGTTGCTCTTAATAATTTAACGGGGCTGTTTACCGTTCACAATACGCCGCTGCAAAATATCGGCAGAGAGTTTAACGACCGCTTCACGCTAATTCTGTGCAATCCGCCGTACGAAAAGGACGGCAAGGGCGAAAAAAGTTATTCGGAAAGCGATAGAATAGCGCGGCACGAGGTTTACATCACGCTTGACGAGATTGTTAAGACCGCTTCCGAAAAGCTTCGTTTCGGCGGAAGGTTTTGTATTTCTCACCGTGCGGACAGGCTTGTAGACGTTATCTGCGCCATGCGGAAATACTCGCTCGAGCCGAAGAGAATTAAATTCGCCTGCCCGAAGAATAAAGAAGCTTACCTTGTTTTCGTAGAGGGGGTAAAGGGCGGCAGGCAGGGCGTAAAAATAGAAAGCCCGTTTGAAAATTAAACAGATAACCCCGCTAAAACACGCGTTATTCGCATAAATCATAAAAACCGAAGGATTTTCCGAAAAGAAAAATGTTATATATAATCGCAACCCCAATAGGTAACTTAAAAGATATAAGCTATCGCGCGGTAGAGGCGCTTTCCGAGGCGGATGTCATCGCCTGCGAGGACACAAGGCACTCGCTAAAGCTTCTTTCCGCATACAATATAAAAAAGCCGCTCGTTGCCTATCATAAATTCAACGAGAGGAAGGAAGGCGAAAAGCTTGCCGAACTTTTAAAAGAAGGCAAAACCGTTGCGCTAATTTCGGACGCGGGCATGCCGGTGATTTCCGACCCCGGCAACGTGCTTGTTAACATTCTGCGGGAGAACGGGCTGGAGTACACCGTTATTCCCGGGGCGACCGCATTCGCCACAGCCCTCGTACTCAGCGGGTTTGACGCGTCCAAGTTTTTATTCCTCGGTTTTTTGCCCGAAAAGGCGGGTGAGAGGAAGAAATTTTTACAACAATATGCAAATATAGATTGCACTTTGATCTTCTATTGTGCCCCGCACGACGTGTTAAAAACGGTAAGCGCGCTTTACGATTCGCTCGGTGACAGAAACGCCTGCGCCGTAAGGGAAATTACAAAACTGCATGAAAGCGAGGAGTATTTTTCTTTAAAAGACGGCTACGCGAACGAGCCGAGAGGGGAATACGTTATAATAGTGGAGGGCGCGAAGTCCGCCGCGCAAAATTATGAAAACCTTTCCGTAGAAGAACATCTGGCGATGTACATAGACGACGGAATGGATAAAAAAGAAGCGGTAAAGCAGGTGGCTAAGGACAGGAATGTTCCCAAAAACGAAATTTACAAATATACAATCAAATAAAAAAATAAGTCCTCTTTTTGCGTGAAAAAGGGGACTTTTTATATATATTTGCATTCGCCTGCGCTTGCAGGTTCGCGGCGGTGTGCTAAAAATCAAACGGCGGGTTTAAGTTTTTACAGAGAGTTTTTGTTTATAGAACGCATTGTTTCGAGTATTATTTTTTTTGCCGTAGGGCTTAATTTTTTGTATTGTTTTATAAAAGCGGGCAGCTCTTTGTCCTGTAAAAAATTACGGTTATCTTTCAGATCGTTGCCGAAATCGTCTTCCCTGCCTACTAAAAAATCAATGGAACAACCGAAAAAATCGGATAGTTTTATAAGCTGGGAAGCCGAGGGCTCGTTAATTTCATTCTCCCAACGCGCTATGTTGCTTTGGGTGGTTTCTATATTTGTTGCAAGTTGTTTTTGAGATAACCCGTTTTCAATCCTTAGCTCTTTTATTCTGTTCATATAAACCGTTTTTGTTTTATTATAATGCAAAATTGTATATAAGTGTTGACAAATACAAAATTGCAGTGTATAATTATATTGCAATGTAAATTTGCATTAAAAATTTTTGGCAAAAACACAGGGATTTATAAGGAGAGAAAATGAAAAAAAGAGTAATAGGTACAATTGTAGCGTCCGCAGTAACGTTTGTATGGATGATTTTACTGTGTCAAGGTATTTTGTATGAGACAGCGGTGGTATATTTAACTAGAACCGGGGGGGTATCCGAACAGATGTGCTGCACTTTAATAAACTTTATGTGTATTTGCAGTGTGCCAACTCTGTTTATTGCAATTTACGAAAGGTTTTATAAAGAAGATTTGTCTTGGTTTAAATATATTTTCGCCGCCGCATTTTCAGCGGCTTCCGCATACTCTTTTTATTATATTATCAGTGTGTCGGCTTATACTGCCCACTTCTATGATTATAAATATTATAGCCACTTAGTAATTGTAATAATCGTAGCGCTTATATCCATAATACTCTCGATGTCGTTTATCTGGTTGAGAGGTCATTACTCAAAGATAAACAGCGAAAAAGCCGTTAGAATAAAAAGTAAAATAGACGCTTCATTTGCGGCAAATTTCATTTCGGTATTGATGATGTCGGTAACGATTGTAGTTTATCTTATGTTGCCGAAAAAAGAAGGTATGTCTTGGGACGAGATTGTCGTCTCATCTGAGATTGCACCCGTTGTTTCAAATATATTAAGTGTTTATGTAACGATTGTCGGCGGAATTGTGTTTTTGTTTGTTTATGAAAGTAATAAAGAAGGGAAAGGCGTTATTAAATACGTTCAATGGTTTTTTTCTCAATTTTTTGTATTGCTTTTCATCTTTAACCTTATGGATACGCATTTTAATTTTATTGTAAATATGCGTAGCGCGGCAATATTTACTGCATTTTCGCTTATTCCTGTTATGGTTTGCCTTATAACGGAACTGAAAGGAAGGTCTCTGACGAAAGCTATAGTAGCAGGCATAAAACCGCAGGGAGACAGGGTAAAACCCGAAAGATTAACAGAGGTAAGAAGGACTGCGAGAAGCTGTTTAGGCGGCAGTATTTTTGCCGGCGGTTGGCTTATGATGATGTTAGTCGGGATAATCTACGGCGCGCTTTCCGGATTTGTGGCGGTTACGGTAATAGGTGCGATACTTGTAGTCGGACCCATCACGTACGGCTTGGCTAAAGCGGAAATGAACGTTGTGACAGGCAAAAAGGAACAAGCGGACTTGGCGGATTTGTTCGCCGGCTTTTCGGAAAACTTTTCGCAGGCGGTAGTGTTAAAGCTTTTGCAGAACATCTTTCTCGGGCTTTGGAGTATGCTTTTCATTATACCCGGCGTTGTAAAATCTTACAGCTATGCTATGTCGTTTTACGTTCAGCAACAGGCGGAAAACAAAAATTGGCGTTACGCACTGAGGGAAAGCAATCGCCTTATGTACGGCAACAGATTTAAACTGTTTTTGCTTGATTTAAGTTTTATCGGTTGGTACATTCTCGGAAGTATGTGTCTCGGTATAGGCTTTTTGTTTGTAATTCCGTACCACAGAACTGCAAGGGCGGCGTTTTTCAATTCCCTGCTTGTGGCGGATAAAAAAATGAAAGAAGAAAGGCTTAACGCCGAGGCTGTGACCGTTGCAGAAACAGAATTTGCGGCTTTACCCGATACAGTCGCTTCAAACGAAAGCGAAGAAACTGCATAACAATAATATTAGAAACAGTGGGATTTTTATATAAAAAGAGGGTTCGGGAAATTTTTCCCGAGCCCTTTTACTTGCGCGTAATGTGTTTATAAATGCGTAAGCGATTATTTGTATTTGTAGAATTTGCCTGATTTATCATAAGTTTCGGTAACGCCGTTTCTCGTCTTTTCCGCGTGATGTTCTATTTTAATAACATCGTCGTCGTACCTGTAAACGAGCAACGTGCACTTTGCGGTGGTGTGACGGTTCAGCGCGCAGTCCAAAACTTTTGCGTATTTTTCCTCGCCGTAGAACTCGTATAAAACGTACTCGCCGCGCTCGTCGCTGCCCTTTTCTTTCTTTGTGAAATTAACGCGGATATCCTTACCGGAAGAAACGTTGTATAGATAATACGGTCTGCCGAGGTAGTCTGAATAAAACCTGTAATTGGTAATTTCGCCCACGTCCGCAAGCGGATTTACCGACGTATCGTACGCGTAATTGTGAAATGAAATTTTGCAAGGGAAAAATCCCCAAGCGGCGTATATCGCACAAAAAACGGCAACTATCGCGATTATTACAATGTCTTTGTCCTTCTTTTTCTTTACCTTTTCGCTCTCGTCGTTTAAAAGCTTTTTCCTTCGCTTTTCGCTCCTGGAAAGTTTTGTTTTCTCTTCCTTTTCCTCGGTGGCGGTTTCCGTTTTGTTTTCGGCAGAAGTGTCTTTATTTTCTGCGGAAGCGTCGGCGGATTCTTCGTCATCGTCGCCCTTTTTAAGGTTTTTCATAAGAGAAATAAGCCTTACCGAAGCGTAAACGGCAACGGAGACGGAAACGGTAAACCCGAAAGCGACAAGCGCCCAGTATTCGCTGACCTTGAAGCCGTGAATATTAAGTAGTTTAAATCGGTGTGCAATCGCTATGGTGAACAGAACAAAGAACAAATCCATAGCCGCGCATATACCGATTTTTATTTTATTTTTTATCATAAAATTATTGTACCATATAATTATTCAAATGTAAAATCTTTAAAAGCCCCTTGCCGGAAAGCCCCGCGTTTTTTTGAAAAACAACCGCCCGTTTACACTTTAAGCATCATATATTCGTTCGTTTTTATGCCCGTCGCAAAGTTGTAAATATCGTTCGCAAGGACGTCCTTTTCAAAACATTCGAGGGCTGTGCCTTTAAGCGATTCTACGTCGTTTTTGCGTGAAATAAGAGGTATTTTGCAATTTTTCTTTATTTCCGAAAGCAGCTTTACGCCATCGTCCTTTACCGCCAGAATGTTTAAATATAAATCAGAACGCAAGCATTTTTCTATAAACTTTCCGCTTATCCCGAGTAGCGACGAAGTGAGTATTCTGTTGATTCTCGTGCTTGTGTAGCGCTTTGTGGCAACCTTTTCTTTAAGCTCGTCAAGAGTAAATGAATCCTTTGCTGCGGATTTCAGCCTGTTTTCCAGTCCCTCGGTGCAGTCGGAAATTTCCGCAAGGGTTTTTCTGTCGTTTACTATAATACTGTAAAAGGTGAGGTTGTCCGCAGAGGGGAGTTTTTCGGGCAAATCTCCGTACACGAACGGGGGAACGTTCTTTTTGATTTTTTTCTTTTTTCCGTCTTTTATAGCCTGCCTTATCGCGCTTGCGGAGGATAAATTTTTGTAAATTTTCAGGTCGTTGTAGCCCGCGCCCTGACGGGGAAATGGGTAGATGTCAATATCGTATTTGCCTTCCGCAATAGCCCTCGTGTACTCGAGCCCGAGTATGTTGTTCGGGCTTTTAAGAAGTTCTATATCCACGCCCGTATCGAGTTCTGACAGAGCGTTCATCTTAGCCTTTGCGAGTGAAATACCCTCTTTAAGCTGAGATTTAAGGGATTTTTTAAATTCTTTGCTTTCGTTTGAAAGGATGTTCGCCGCCGTCAGAAAGTCCTCTTTTGTCCCGCTTTCCGCTCCGAAGAACAGCGTTTTTTCTCCCGGCAGCGCGCTTAAAAGCTTAACGGCACCCTTGGCGAAAAGTTCCGCGTTGGCGGTTGCAAAAACAACGGGCAGCTCGAAAACGGCGTCCGCCCCCGCCTGTATCGCGTGGCGCGCCCTCGTAAACTTATCGCAAACGGCAAGTTCCCCACGCTGGGTGAAGTTTCCGCTCATTATAACGGCAACGTAATCGTCGCCCGTGTGTTCTTTCATCGCGCCGAGATGCAGGGCGTGACCGTTGTGAAAAGGGTTATATTCGCAAACTGCCAAACAAATTTTCAAAATAGTACCTCTAAATACTTTTATTTTTTTTAAAAAAGTATTACAATATACGCGTGTGTATATCGTGTGCGCGCGCTTGTCCGCACAGCGCTTACGTTTAATATACACTATTTTTAAAAATTTATAAAGCGTTTTCGCGGAGGCTTTTCTGTTTTTTTAAGGCAGAGGCTTAAGACGAATACGCCCGAATGCGGTAAAAAGATATAAGGAGATACATTTTATGTCAAAAGTAATGGAGCAAATCAAAACGAGAGCAGCCCTTTTAAACAAGCACATCGTTCTTACCGAAGGCGAAGATTCGAGAGTGGTTGAAGCAGCTGCCGCTTCTGTTAAAGAGGGTATCGCAAAGGTAACCCTTCTCGGTAACAAGGAAGAGATTGTTAAAAACAACCCCGGCGTAGACCTTACGGGCGTAAACATCATAGATCCGAAAACAAGCGAAAAGCACGCAGAATACGCTAAACTTTTATACGAACTTCGCAAAGCTAAGGGCATGACCGAAGAGGACGCCGACAGAATAGCTTACGACTGCACTTACTTTGGAGTGCTTATGCTTAAAGCCGGCGACGCTGACGGACTTGTTTCCGGCGCTTGCCACTCCACGGCAAACACTTTAAGACCGGGCCTTCAGATTATTAAAACCGCTCCCGGCGTACCCCTCGTTTCGAGCTACTTCCTTATGATAGCGCCCGAATGCGGAAATCAGTACTGCGAGGACGGCTGCTACATCTATGCGGACTGCGGTCTCGAACAGAATCCCGATCCCGATAAACTCGCGTTCATCGCTGTAGCTTCGGCTAAGAGCGCTTCCGCAATCGCAGGTCTTACCCCCAGAGTAGCTATGCTTTCCCACTCCACCAAGGGCAGCGCTAAGCATGCGGACGTAGATAAAGTACTTGCCGCTCTCGCTAAAGCAAAAGAGCTTTCGCCCGAACTCAACATCGACGGCGAGCTTCAGGCAGACGCCGCAATAGTACCCAAGGTAGCGGCTTCCAAAGCGCCCGGTTCGCCCGTCGCGGGACATGCAAACGTTCTTATATTCCCCGACCTCGACGCAGGCAACATCGCTTACAAGCTTACCGAACGTCTCGGCGGCTTTATGGCTGTAGGTCCGCTCTGCCAGGGCTTTGCAAAACCCATCAACGACCTTTCCAGAGGTTGCAAATCGGAAGATATAGTCGTAGCCGTAGCTATAACCGCTCTTCAGACGCAAATTCAGTGGTAATAAAAAATTAAAATAAAAACGGGAGAAACCGATAAATGAAAGTATTAGTAATAAACGCGGGCAGTTCCTCGCTCAAATATCAGCTTATAGATATGGAAACCGAAAAGGCGGTTGCCAAAGGCGGTTGCGAAAGAATCGGTATAGAAGGTTCTTTCCTCAAGCACAAAGCAAACGGCAAAGAGATAGTTATAGAAAAGGCTATGCCCGATCATAAGGTTGCCGTTCAGCTCGTCCTCGAGGCGCTTGCAGATAAAGATCACGGCGCTATTTCCTCTATGAGCGAGATAGACGCGGTAGGACACAGAGTCGTTCACAGCGGAGAGGAATTTACCGGTTCCGTACTCATCACGCCCGAAGTATTAAAGAAGATAGAAGCTCTTTCCGACCTTGCGCCCCTTCACGAGCCCGCAAACATAACCGGAATAAAGGCTTGTATGGCTATAATGCCTTCCGCTCCTCAGGTTGCGGTATTCGATACGGCATTCCATTCCACCATGCCCGATTACGCTTATATGTATGCGGTTCCTTACGAAGATTATAAGGACTACAAGGTAAGGAGATACGGTTTCCACGGCTCCAGCCACCTTTTCGTTTCTCAGGAAGCCGCTAAGTATCTCGGCAGAAACGACCTTAAAATAGTTACCTGCCACCTTGGCAACGGCTCTTCGATTTCCGCTGTCAAGAACGGCAAGTGCATAGATACGTCCATGGGCTTCACTCCTCTCGCGGGCGTTCCTATGGGAACGAGAAGCGGCGATATAGACCCCGCTATCATAGAGTATCTCGGCGCAAAGAAGAACATGACCGTTTCCGAAATGCTTACGTATCTCAATAAAAAATCCGGTATGCTCGGCATAAGCGGCGTTTCCAGCGATTTCCGCGACCTTGCTGCCGCTTCCGAAGCAGGCAACGACAGAGCACGCCTTGCTCTCGATATGTTTGCTTACGCAACCAAGAAGTACGTCGGCGGATACGCTGCTGCTATGGGCGGAATCGACTGCCTTGTTTTCACGGCGGGTATAGGCGAAAACGACAGCTTCATAAGGGCTAAAGTTACCGAAGGTCTCGAATTCCTCGGAATTGAAATAGACAAGGAAGAAAACGCAAAGAGAACGGGCGACATACACGATATTACCGCTAAGGGCGGCAAGGTAAAAGTACTTGTTATACCCACGAACGAAGAACTCGTTATCGCGCGCGACACCGCAAGACTTTCCTAAAACTACGGTATAAACTGCGGGGGAGTGCCTTCTTGCTGCTTTCCCCCTTTTATTTTTTTAAATTACCGCGGTAAAAAGTTGACAACCGTATTAAAATAATATATAATTTTAAGGCTAAGCAAAAAATATCGGGTTAAGGGGTTTCTTTTTCGATATTTTTGCCCTACAAACAAAATGTTGACTATTGACGTAAACAAAATCAGGCAGAGCGGGAAATCTTCTCAGGACTTCGTTCTCGAATACTTACCCGAAAGGCAGCTTCTGGATTTGCCGGGGGCTTGCATCGACGGCTTCGTTACGGTTTCGGTTAACGTTTCGCTCACCGCGAAAGACTCTGTGGCGAAAGGCTCCGTTACCTATAAAATCAGCGGAGAGTGTTCGCGTTGTCTGGAAAAGGCTTCCTGTACCGTTAAAGAGGATTTCGAGGCGGAATATTCTTTAACACCCGGTGCGGAATTTCCCATTAAAGCCGGGCTTATCGATCTGACCGCGCCCGTTGAGGACGCAGTTATGACGAGCTGTCCTTTGGTGATTTTGTGCAGCGAAGATTGTAAAGGTTTTTGCTTCGGATGCGGAGTAAATCTCAACATAGAAAATTGTAAATGTAAAAACTAACAGAGAGGTGTGCAAATATGGCTGTTCCAAAGAGAAAAGTATCTAAGCAGAGAGGAAATAAAAGATTTGCAAGCAATTACAAAGTAGCAGCTCCCACGCTGGTTGAATGTCCTCAGTGCCACGAAATGAAACAAAGCCACAGAGTCTGCAAAAAATGCGGATATTATGACGGCGTTCAGGTTGTTGCAAACGATACCGAAAAGGAATAATTTAGTAAATAACTAATACGTTCCCGATTGGCAGGCGTAATTTATTGCGCTTGCTTTTTGTTTTACGCTTTTTTATTAAAATATCGGTATTATCGGCACGGCAAACCCGACAAAGAGGGGTGATTAACGCGCCCTGTTTTCGGGCAGCTTCGGAAGCATATCGGTGTAACGATTTTTCGAACGACGGGTTTGTAAATCTTTTGCGGCGTAAAATGATTTGTAAAAAGAAAAGGAGTAACCGAATTCGGTTGCTCCTTTTTGCAAAATAAATATTTTGGGTTTAATATATCAGTCTTTATTGTTTTCTTCGGAGTGGGAAGAATTAGAAGAATCCGTTTTATCTTCGTTTTCGCTTTCTTCTTCGTTATGTAAAACTTCCACGCGGATTTTCGCAACTCTTGTCTGGTCTATTTCGAGCACGGTTATAAGCAGGTTGTGTTCGGTGATAATATCGCCTTTTGAGGGTAAGTTTTCAAGTTTTTCGCACACCCAGCCGCTTACGGTGTTGGAGTCGGTTTCCTCGTCACGATCCTCTTCTATGGAGAACAGCTCGAAGAAATCGTCTATCTCTGCATTGCCGTCAACTATGTAAACGTCGTCAGAAACCTTTTCAAAGTATTCCACAACCTCGTCGTGCTCGTCCCATATTTCGCCTACAAGCTCTTCGAGAATATCTTCCATAGTCACTATGCCGCATGTTCCGCCGTATTCGTCCACAACAACAGCCATGTGGATTTTCTGCTTCTGAAGGCTCTTTAACAGTGTGGAAATCTTCATATGCTCGGTAGCAAACGCAATGTGAGTTATGCAATCCCGAATATCGGTCGCTCCGCGCGCTATGGCGGCATAGAAGTCCTTTTCGTGAAGCATTCCCACGATGTGGTCTATATCTTCCTCGTATACGGGCAGTCTGGAGAACGAGTGTTCTACAAAAAGCTCTTTTATCTCGTCTATAGGCGTGTTTTTCTCTATCGCGATGACGTTAACCCTCGGAACGTAAATGTCCTCCACGTCGAGGTCGTTGAACTCTATTGCCGAACGGATAAGCGTAGCCTCGTTATCGTTAAGACTGCCGCCCTCGCCCGCTTCTTCTACTATATTGATAAGCTCCTCTTCGGTAATGCCTTCGTCGGGCTTAAACTTGAATATTTTAAGAATAAGCTTTTTCCACCCCGAGAACAGCCAGCAGAGGGGAGTAAAGATTATCACGAAGAAGTTTACTATTCCCGCAAAAGCCATAGCGAACTTTTCGGGAATAATTTTTGCTATGGTTTTAGGCGTTATCTCGCCGAAAATAAGCACGACCACCGTAGTTACTATAGTGGATATAGTAGAACCGAGGCTCGGGTTGTTTTTGAAGATATCAATAAACAACAATGTTGCCACGGAGGACGCCGTCAAGTTTACTATGTTATTGCCGATTAGTATAGCGTACAGCAGGTTGTCGTACTTTTCAACAAGCTTTAAAGCCGTCCTTGCACTGCCCTTTCCTTCCTGAGCATATGTTTTCAGCTTTATTTTGTTAAGAGAAGTAAACGAGGTTTCAACGGCAGAAAAAAAAGCGGAAAGAATAACCAACACAATCAAAATAATGATTTTCGTGGCAATTCCGTCCGTAGCGTTAGTATCCGTTGCTAAAAGTCGAGTGATTCCAAAGGTTCCCAAATTACCGGGAAGGGGATCGTCCATAAAAAAACAAAAACTCCTTTTCGACGGGAATGAAATTTTTTGTGTCCGCCGAATTTTTACGCTCGAATATAATTTAAAGGCATCAGCGAATGTCGTTAAATTTTGCCTTTTATTTTTCGAGTGATTAAGTAATAACTATTCTATCACATTTTATACGTAAAATCAAGCTTTTATTACCGTTTTAGCGGCGTTTTTTGGGCTTTGTAACTTAAAACGGGTATTGCAGCGTAATCACGGGGTGCATTGAATGCGGTATTTTGCCGAAATTCTACCCAACTACCGTAAAAATAAAAAAACGGGAGAAAACGATTTCTCCCGTAGAAAGCCCGCTCATGGGCAGGTATTAGTTTTCTTTGATAATGAAAACGGAACGGACTATCCACATAGCAGAACCCGCTGCAACGAGAACCGCCGACAGATAACCTGCGGTCGCCGCGCCGTTTGCAGTCAGAACAAAAGCTTTCAGAAAAGCAAGAACGCCCGCGGCTATGTAGGCGATGGGGAAGAAGATGCCGAGGATAGACGAAACGCGGGGGACGTATCTTATATAAGGCTCTTTGCGACAACCGCGGAAACGCGATATACCTATAATGATATATACGACCGCCACCGCAAGACCAAGCATATTCTCGTAATCGGCAATTCCTTTCGCCAGCCAGAAGCATAATGCGGCAAGCCCCCATGAGATAGCGGCGAAAATAATGCTCATTTTGATAGACTCGGTCTGGTAGCCTGTTCTGTTCGGATCTTTTCCGTCGGATATAAACCATCTGAAACCGGAAATGATAAAATACACTCCCATTGCGTAGAGAGCGACAACGGACGCCGCACCTGCAAAGGATACGCCGCAGAAAATAAGAAGCGCCGCTACGCCGCAATTCATAATTGCGTACATTACTTTTTTAAAAGTACTCATAATTCAAGCCCTATGTTAATCCAATCCCTATATATTTCTTATTGCCTGTTTTACACAAGTATATAAAAGTATAACACGGAGCGCAATAAAATGTCAACAAAAACGCAAACGAATCGACAAGATTCGACCGCGTTTAATCTGTTATGCCGAAAAGCTTTTTATTGCCTGTATTTTATCTTCATCGGGCTTATTGTCGGAAGCTTCGAGGTCTTCCAAAGCTTCTTTTACATTTTGCTTTTCGTTTTCGTCAAAATTTAACTCAACGTTGTTTGCGTTCAGAACGGGCAGAATAACTTCGCTTTCGGCAAGTTGTCTTACCGCGTCGGCGGCGTTTTCTACGGTACCCGTTTCCCTATATTCGGCAATGGTGTCTGTAAGCTCGGCTTCCTTTATCATATCGTTTATGGTTTTGTTTGTTTTCGTCCGAAAGGTTGTTTTTAACCTCGTCGAGGTTTTTTATAAGTGCCCTTTTTCGCGCGTTATCGACGGTTTTTGCAAAATGTTTACGGCGAGTGTCGGGGAAAATTACGAAAAACTCCGTTTAAAGCGTCAGCATAAACAGCAGAGGTCTCAAAACGGAAAAGCCTAAAGATAGCGTGGAAATGGGCTTGGGCTATTCGCTATTTATTGCCGCAACTCAGCAGCAAACAGTGGAAGAAATCTTTGCGACCCGTCGGGATAAAATTTCCTAAGATAAAAAAATATAGAAAAACTCTTCAAAAAAAATCAAAAACCCCCGCATAGCCTTTGACATTTATTATTATTTATTGTAAAATATTATAGATTCTTAATATAAACGTGCGAGTATATACTTGCGCGGACAGTAAAGACGGGGGGAAGCCCTGCGCGGGCAATATCCTCTTTACCGAAAAAGGAGCAACTATGAGCAAAAGACTGACACTATTCACCGCGCTTTTCATTGCGATTGTCGTCGCTATGGGCGCATTATTCTGCACTACCGCGGTTTTTGCGGAAGAAACTTCCGAAACCGACCTTACAGAGTTATTCAGAGTAACCGGCGGAAATGCCGAGTTCGCTTTGGACGGCGATAGTATAAAAGTTACGTTCGGCGATTGCAGCGACGGAAAAGCATTTATCGAAACGAAGAAAGCCGTACTCAAGGATACCGTGTTCACCTGGACGGGTAAAACCCCTAAAAACAGCACGGCGGAAAAGAACGGCGCCATGACTTTTGAATTCGAAGGCGTTACCGAAGGTGCCGAAGCAAAACTTACGTCCGCAATGGTAAACGGTCAACAGTTATTTACCGTAACGAACGGCGAATTCAGCGCAAACGAAGATGCCGTTATGGGCGCTATCAAGCTCGATACCGCTAAAACCATGTTGGTAGGCGTTGCTTACGATGACGTTACGCTCGATTTGTATCAGCCGTTCATGACTTCCATTACCGGTTACGCAAAAGTTCTCGTAACGGGCAACGGTGATTCCAGAAAAGTTTACGGAACGAACAGCGGTTCTACGACTACTCACACCGTAAAATTCCTCGATACCGTAGGCGCGGTTGAAGGTTACATTCTCGAAGGCGAATATAATGCGGAAGATTGGGCTACCGAAGTTCCCGCAGCGGCAAAGCAGGTTATGACGGCTAATTATACGGTAAAAACCAAGGGCGAAGTAACCATCGAAGCTCCTGTTTATACCAAACTCGACGAATTCGATTATGAAGCTTATCAGGAGAAAATCGACGAACAGATAAAAGAAGGCGATAACTATAAGTACATCAGCTCGTCCACGTATTTCAATATTCCCGAAGAAATCGAGGATTATATTTCCAGCGAATACTTCTCCAACGAAGACCTTAACTTTGAAATATATTATAAAACCCCCGATTCTACAAACTTCACTCACCTCAGCAGCACTTCTTCGAGGTTCGCTCTTTCCAAGCTCGGTTCGTACGAATTCTACGTTCTCGCAACCGATCCTCTTAAAAACGCTTTTGAATTGGACGAAGATTGGGAACTTAAAATCGTAGGAGGAAAGAAAGGTTTCTATAACGGCGATACGCTTATGGTTCCCGTATTTACTTTCTATATGGGTAACAGAGGTCCTCAGGTAGAAGCGGCTTCTTCGTCCCAGAACGACGGTTTCGTAGGCGCTACTTACAGCGGCGTTAAGTCCTTTACTATAAAAGGTATAGATACCACTACCGAATACACTCTTTGGTACAACGCTAAATCGGACGTTGTAAGTACCCCCGATACGGAAGCCGAAGGTTGGTTCAAGATCGGTACGGAAGACGAATTCAATGCCGTTACGGCTCTTGACGGATTGAAATTCTCCGACCTCGCGTGGAGCACTTCTTCCCTTACGTTTAAGCCCGTTAAAATCGGTTCTTACGCGGTACAGTGCACGGTTCACGACTCCGAAGCTAACTCCGCTACCGGTTACACAAAGGTTATAAACGTTAAGAGCGCGGTCAGAAACGTTACCGTCGATACTACTTCCGTTTGGTTCGAGAAGAACTGGAAATCCGTTCTTTTCCTCGGTATAGCGGGTCTTTCGCTTATCGGTATAGTCGTTCTCCTTTTCGTTAAACCTAAGGAAGAACAGGATATTCTGGTTAAAAAGTCTTAACATTATATAATATAAATCATAAGCTCTCTGCTTTTTGCGGGGAGCTTTTTTTATCATTCGGTCGGGTTGTCTGTTTATTTGCAGGGAACTTTTCATTTGCATTATCGTATAAATATTTCACCCTCTGTCAAGAATTATGACGGAGGGAATTTTTATGGGCAAAACCTTTAACGCTTTTTTACTCTGCGTCGTAAGTATTTTTTGCGCGCTGTGGCTCACGAAAGAAGAATTGACCGAAAGCGGACAAAAAACTTACGCAACGGAACTTTCTTCCTCGGCAGAGTTTTTCACTTTTACGCCGAGTGATGGAAAAGAACTGACAAGTAGCGGACTTCCCGTTGTTTTTCCGTTTGATTTTAAGGGTGAAAGCGTGTTCGTAAAAGGCGAATGCGACGTTAAGGGCATTGCCGATAAATACGACGCAACAGTGTTGAAAGTAGTACGAACGGGGGATATTATCGAATATTATATGTTTTCGCCAAGGCTCGGGCGCGTTACGTACGCCGGCGGTGAGCGGGTTAATCTGCACGTTGCGGTTTCGCCCTGCGGATACACAATCGGAACACCGTTTATTTTCTTCGGCTACTGAAAAAGTTTTTTATAAACGGTGTATAGGCGGAAGAAGAATGGCAATAATCAAACTGTAGCCGATATAGAAAACAAATTTATCAAGGCAAATAAAAGGAGGAACAGACTTTATGTCGGAAAATGCAAAGAAAAACAAATCGGAAGTAAAAAGGAATATCCTGTACGCGCTCTGGATAGTGCTTTTGGTCGCCGTAATGACAGCCTCGGTAATAGTCGTTGCGAAGATTTCGGAAAACAAGAGGCAAACGCTTGACAAACCGAAGGACAGCCAATCGGAGCTTGTGGATAGCGGAAACAGCTCAGGCAACAAACCTCAGGACGATGATAAACCGGGCGACGATCAGGGTGACGTGAAAAACCCCGATGACGACACCGAACCTACGGTTACCAAAATTACTTTCATAATGCCCGTCAAAAACGGAGAGGTTATTAAAAGCTACACCCACGATACTGTGGTGTTCAATTCCACGCTCGGCGTATACATGGGTCATCTGGCAATTGACTACAAGGCTAAGGAAAACGAAAACGTTTACTGTGTATACGACGGCGTTATCGAAAGCGTTGCAACGTCCTATCTTACCGGTACTACTATTACGGTAAATCACGGCGGCGGACTTAAAACAATTTATAATTCCGTAGAAGCGGACGAAAAGCTGTACGAGGGCAAGACCGTTACAAAGGGAGAAGTGATCGGAAAAGTTTCCGCAAACAATTTGCAGGAATACAAGGACGGTGCGCATCTGCACTTCGAGGTGGAGAAGAACAACGAAAAAGTAGACCCAGAAGAATACCTTATAGGTGAAGAAAAGTAAGTCGGATTTTGTAAGTCTTACTAAAAAATAAAAAACAAAAAAGCCGCGATAATATCGGATATCCGCGGCTTTTACTATTGAGTTCGGGTTTTAAATCAATTCGCTGACGTTTACAAATACCGAAGCGGAACGCGTTTCGTTGTTTTCACCGAAGTAAGCCTTAACGTAAATTTCGGCGGTTTCGCCGCAAGCGGAAAGTTCTTTTGCGTAACCTTTCAAATCTATCACGTTTATGCTTTTTGTTGTAAGTAAAACGTTTTCTTTCCCGTCAAGTTTATAGCATATCGCGTAGTGGTTAGCCCCGACCGTGGTAAACGTTAAAACTCCGTTTTTATAGCTGACGGAGGGAACGTTTGCCTTTGCTCCGATCGTTACGCTTGCCGAACTGTCGCTGTTTATCTGCGGGCATGTAAGCGAATAAGCCGTTATTTTATAAGTGCCTTCTTCGTTTATTTCAACGCATAAGTCATTTGTATCCGACATTATCTCGCCGTTTCTGTAAATTTTATATCCGTCCGCGCCCTCGCATTTATGCCAGTTTAAAAGCGTTTTGCCGTTCTCTTCCTTTACGGTTACAACGGGGCGGGAAATTTTAACTACGTATTCGAGCGTAGACGAGCAACACGCTTTGGTTTCGTCTTTCATAAAGCCGAAAACTTCTATCATATACAACCCCGCTTTAAGATTTGTAGGGTAGCTATTTTCCATTGTGTGCATTTGCCTTTCGCCGTCGATATAAATTTCAAACCAATAAATATTTTCGGAAGCGTTCCACCTTATGGTCGTGCCCGTCGCGTAAACTTCTATAAACGTTTCGGAATCACCGGAAGAACTGTCTCCGCCCGTAGCTTTTCCAGAGCCGCTGCTGCTTTCGCTTGCGGAAATAGTGCTGTCGGAAGACGAAACATCATCTTTTCCGGATGAGCTGTCGTCTTTCCCCGACGAATTACCGTCGCTGCCGCTGTCGGGTTTGTTTGATGAACTGCTGCTTTCTTCGGTCTGAGTCTGCTTAAATGAGTCCGTATGCGTACTGTCCGGCTCTTTTGAGACGGAGCAGCCGTAACACGCTACGGCGAACAGAAAGATAATAACCAAAAAAGCTTTAGCAAAAATTCTTTTGTAAATCATTTTGTTTTCCCCCTTGATAATGTGCGAAAAAAGGCACTTATTTTTTATTTCCGTATAATCTCGCGCGCGTCCTCGGCAAAGCGTCTTTAGCTTTTCCTAAGTCTTTGCCCGCATTCCTGAAGTCGTGGCGATCGCAAAACCACTGCAAATCGCTTTGAAGATTAAGATAGTTTTCCTTTTGAACTTTTGCAAGCAGGTTAACGTATTCTTTAGCTTTACCGCCCGCGCAGGAGCTGTTCAGTACGAGTTGGGCGTAATCGTGCAGACAAAAGCCCCTCGAGTAGCCGAGCAGGTCGCGGAAGTCCTCTTCCTCGCAATACAGTTGCGCTACGGTTTTATAGTAGCGTTGCATGTGTTCTTCCACGGAGTCGCAAATAACGCAGGTGTGTTCGCATTCGGAAAGCTTTTTAGCCTTCTTTGTAGCGAGCGAAACGCTTACGGATGGGGTCATTTCGTTCATCAGAACGTTCATTCGGGTAATACATTGAAGCGCCAGCCCCAGCTTGCTTTGACCTTCGAACAGCTTGTCGAAATGCTTTTTGCAAAAGCCTTTTTCGTTCACTTTATAGCGAACGCTCGTCACCATAACCGCCTCGTTAAGGTATTGCTCTGCCAGATTGTTCTCTACAATTTTGCGGATTTCGCACAAAGGGCATTCGTTTGAGGTTTTGGGGAATTCTTGTAATATCAACGACGTGCTTATATGGTAACGCATTTTTCTCCGGATTTTCGGGGGAATTCTCCTTGCCGAAAAATTTTAAATATTTTTATTTTTTAAGTGAATATCGTTTGATTTTTTTTAAAGATATGGTATAATAATATAGCGTTAAATGTGGATTATGTTTATTTTCGCTATGGCTATCGTATATATTATATATGTTAATCGCGAAAAAATCAATAGTTTTCCGCAGTTTATTTTGCAAATGCAGTTGCTACTGTGGCTCAGTCGGTAGAGCAGCTGATTCGTAATCAGCAGGTCGCCGGTTCAAGTCCGGCCAGTAGCTCCAAAGGAAACACTTTCCTATGTGGGAGAGTGTTTTTTTTATGCTTCATATTCCGGCATATAAAGTGCTTAGATCTTTTGTTAAACAAAATTTTTCATAACCTTAAATTTTTTTAATTTTCCGCTTGACATTCGGAAGAGAACGGTTTATAATCAAAACTAACGAATATTAGTTAGCAAGGTGTGGTTATGAAACAAGAAGACACGAAAAAGAAAATTTTAGATAAAGCACTGGAACTTTTCGCCGCTCAGGGGTATGATTCCGTAAGTGTGGGTGAAATTGCGCAGGCGATAGGCATAAAAGCGCCGTCGCTTTACAATCACTACTCGAGCAAGCAGGCGATTTTCGACGCGATTGTAGACGCAACGTCAAAGCAATACGAAGCCGATACAGATAAGGTGGATATTCACGTACAGAATTCCGAGCAGGACATTCCCGTTTTTACCGAGATAACAGAGGAAGCGCTTTTTGAAAAAGTAAGACAAATTTTCGAGTATTCTCTGCACAACGAAACCATAAGTCGCTTCCGTAAAATGATGACGATAGAGCAGTTCCGCTCGCCCGAACTTGCGGCGTTGTACTCGCGGCGTTACGTGGAACGTTTGGTTGATTATCACGCAGGTATTTTTCGCGCGTTGATTTCGGCAGGCGAAATTATGACTGCCGACCCCGAAACTTTGTCCATGATGTACGTCGCGCCCGTGCTTACGCTGATAAGCGTGTGCGACCGTCAGCCCGAAAGGGAAGGCGAATGTCTGGATAAATTAAAACGGCACGTGTATCTGTTTTATAATATGGTTCACGGCGGAAAGCCGAACGGGGTCGAGAACAAATGAAGAAAACATTTATACAAAAGCTGGGGTTACTTGGCATTGTCAGCTTTCTTTCGTACACGGCGGCGGTGATTTTCGCCCCGCTTGCGTATCCCGGGTATAATTGGTTGGCTCAGGCGGTCAGCGACCTTAGTGCGGCAAACGCACCTTCGCTTGCTCTGTGGAATCAGCTTACCGCGTTTTATAACGTGTGCGAAGTCGTTTGCGTAACCGTCGTTTGTATAGGAATACAAGGGCGTAAAAACAAGCTTTTGAGCGCGGGAATTTATCTTTTTGCGGTTATGGAATGGATTTCCGCCGTAGGTTACAGAGCATTTCCGCTTTCGGATAGCGGTTATGCGGGCGCGTTTCAAGACGTTATGCACATGGCGGTAACTGTGGCGGTAGTGCTTTTATCCATCGCGTCGCTTACGATCATCATAATCGCGGGTGCAAAGAATAAAGATTGCCGTTCTTACGGTATTTGCGCCGCGGTTGCCCTTGCGATGATGCTTGTGGGTGCGCTCGGAATGAAAATCGTGCCGCCAAACTATTTCGGCGTTGTCGAACGTTTCAGCGTTTTTGCTGCAACAGGCTTTAATGCCGCACTCGGTATTCATCTTTTTTGTTCGGATATCGAAAAAAGTTTTAAATTAAAGGAAATATAATCATGACAGAAAAAAATATTATCATAAGAAACGAAACAAAAGAAGATTACAGAAAGGTTGAAAAGTTGACCAGAGATGCGTTCTGGAACGTCTATCGCCCCGGATGTATGGAGCATTACGTGTTGCACTGCTATCGCGACGATCCCGCGTTCGTGCCTGAGCTTGATTTTATAATGGAATTAAACGGCGAACTTATCGGTCAGGTCATCTATGTGCGCTCGGAAATCGATTGCGACGACGGCAAAAAAGTGCCGATTATGACTTTCGGTCCGATCGGCATTGCGCCGAAATATAAAAGGCAAGGTTACGGAAAACGCTTGCTTGATTATTCCATGGAAAAAGCCAAGGAAATGGGCGTCGGCGCGCTCGCAATCACTGGCAATATTTTGTTTTACGGAAAGTCTGGTTTTGTCCCTGCAAAGACGAAAGGCGTGCGCTATGCGGACGACCCGGAAGCGGATTATTTTCTCATCAAAGAATTGAGCCCCGGCTTCCTTGATGGCATATCGGGCACTTATAAAGACCCCGAAGGGTATTTTGTCTGCGAGAAGGACCCCGAAGCCTTTGAACGCTTTGAAGCGACATTCCCGAAGAAGGAAAAGCTGAAGCGGCCGGGGCAGTTGTTCTGAGCGTGAGGAGTGCAATTATGGTTGAGTCAAGATGTGGACTTAGGTGCAGCGAATGTAGTTTTCGTGAAGCAACGGGTTGCAAAGGATGCGTGAATATGGACAAGCCTTTCTGGGCGGATAGTTGTCCTGTTAAATCCTGTTGCGAAAAGAAAGGATTACAGAATTGTGGAGAATGTTCTGACTTTGTCTGTCCGCTGGTACATACTTTCGCTTATGATATGGAGCAAAGCGATAACGGAGCAAGAATCGAGCAATGCAAAAAATGGTGTAAATAAAATGGCTTCGAGTAAAGAGTTTCTCCAATTTGTTTTGGAACAGTTAAGCGGTTTAGACGATATATCTTACAGACCTATGATGGGAGAATATATCCTCTATTATCGCGGTAAAATCGTCGGCGGAATATATGATGACAGATTGCTTGTAAAGAAAACAAAATCGGCTTTGAAACTTATGCCTGCGGCTATTTGCGACTTTCCGTATGACGGAGGAAAAGAAATGTTGCTCGTAGAAGAAGTTGACAGCAAAGAGTTCCTTGCAAAACTGTTTGAAGCAATGTACGATGAATTACCGCTTCCCAAACAAAAGAGAAATGACAA
This sequence comes from uncultured Clostridia bacterium, assembly GCA_934254725.1. Lineage (GTDB taxonomy): Bacteria > Bacillota > Clostridia > Christensenellales > Borkfalkiaceae > RGIG3732. The sequence continues at coordinate 42,975 of CAKQLR010000013.1, forward strand.
CCGCGTGCGGTAGAAAAACTGCAAATAACAGTCGATTTAGTGCGTTTTATGCTTGACAAACAGGCAAAATTACCGTATAATAACGACATGTTATATATAACACTGCGTTATTATTGGAGGGATCATTATGCCTGCGGTTAAAAAAGTGTCAAGAGAGGAGATTATAGACGCGGCTGTCGAAGTGTTGCGTGACGGAGGTTTTTCGTCTGTCAATGCAAGAAGCGTTGCAAAAAAGCTCGGCTGTTCCACTCAACCCATTTATTTTTCGTTTAAGAATATGGACGAGCTGAAAGCTGCGCTTACCGAACGAGCAATACGCATGCACACGCAACGCGTCCGCGATTCGCTTTTGGCGCACGAGGGTAACGACAGTCGTTACAGCAGCTACGGTATGGGGCTTGTTAAGTTTGCCGCGGAGGAAAAGCAACTATTCAGGTGGCTTTATCTCGAGGGCGAGCAGACCGGTCCTTACAGTAACGACGTGCTTTTGAACGAGACTATTCAGACCATTATAGACGAATTCGGATACGACGAGGAAACGGCAAAAAAGTTTCACCAAGATATGATTTACTATTCTTACGGGCTTGCCATTCTCGCCAATACCGATCACCTTAACCTGACAGAAAAAGAACTGCGCGAGGCGTTCCGCAGGGAATTCCGCGCTTTAATCGCTATTTACGGGAAACCGACTAAATTACCCGAATTCGCGATAAAAGCGGGGGTGTCGCTGTGAATATGAAGCTCTCATTTTCGTGGATCGGAATAGTTATATTCGCTTTACCGATGCTTATAAATATTATCTATGCGGTTTTTCCTCCGAAAGGAGATACCGGGCAGATGAAAAACGTTACGAAATGGGTGGAGATAATCGAAAACGTAAGCCGAATTGTCTATCTTGTTCTGATGACCTTTTTGGTAAACGAAAATTCTACGCATTATTTAAACGTGTGGCTTGTGCTTGCCACTATATTTCTTATCCTTTACTATATGGTGTGGATACGCTATTTTATAGGAAAAAGGGACGTGGCGTTACTTGCAAAACCATTTCTCTTCGTTCCGATCCCGCTTGCCGTTTTTCCCGTACTGTACTATCTGTTTGCCGGAATTTGGGTGGGAAACTATCCTGCGGCAATCGTTATGATTATTTTCGGGGCTGCGCATATAACGGTTTCGGTACAATCGTTTCGATGAGGTTGTTTTATCTGAGTTTTTAATTAAAAGATTAGGCTTTTTAAGGAAAACAATAATGAAAAGTAAAATATATCCACGTCCGCACGATAAACAAATTGTTTATCTGAAAGACGTCATAACAAAAGATAATATAGAAGTCGGCGACTACACGATTTACAATGACTTCGTGC